>DATMBT010000103.1:0-3119 GCA_035559475.1 Gemmatimonadaceae bacterium | reverse complement strand
CTTTCGTCCGTCAACGCGATCAGCGACTTGCCATCGGGCGTGAATACCGCGTCGCTGAAACGCACGCTGTCCTTGCGCGACGCGCGCACGAAGCGGCCCGTCTTCACGGGCGCCACGAACAGCCGGCCCCGCGACGTGAGCGCGACGCGGTCACCGTCCGGCGAGATGTGCGCGGCGCTCAGGTAATCCATCGGGTTCGTCACCCAGTTCTCGCGGAGCTGGTCCAGGTCCGACGAGAGCGTGATGGGAATCATCCTGTCCTGGCTCGACGTGACGTCGTATAGCCAGAGGTCGGCGCCTAACTGGTAGACGATCCGCCCACCGTCGATCTCCGCACCACGAACGTCCCATCCGGAGTGCCGCGTGAGCTGGCGCTTGTCGGTCCCGTCTTCCTTCATCGACCAGAGGTTCATCGTGCCATCGCGGTCGCTGACGAAGTAGACGCGGCCGTTCCACCACATCGGCGAGTGACTCTCGCCGTTGTAGTCGCCGGTGAGCTCAACGGCTTCGGTCGCTCCCGTCGTGAACTTCCAGACGTCACGCGCCGTGCCGCCGGTATACCGCTTGGTCACGTTGTTGTGGAACGCGGGCCGTGAGAAGTAGAGCGTGCGCCCGGTTGCGTCATACGACCCTTCGGAGGCTCCGGCCAAAGGCACGAGGGTGCGCGTCCCGTTCCGCAGGTCGAGCTGGACCATCCCCGGCTTCGGGATCCCGGTGTAGTTCACCGTGGTGTAAACCAGCTTTCCGTCCGGAGTCCACGTGGTGGCATTGGCGGCGTCGCCGTCGTAGGTCCGTCGCACCGGCGTCCCACCAGAAAGCGGCATGGTGTAGAGCGCCGCGGGTCCCTCGTAGCGACCAGTGAAAGCGAGCGATCGCCCATCCGGAGAAATGACCGGACTGCTTTCCTCCGCTGCATGGCTCGTCAGGCGCCGCGCCAATCCGCCGGCTATCGGGACCGACCAGAGGTCACCTTCCGCCGCGAAGACCACCGTCTCACCGCGGATGTCCGGAGACCGGTAGAACCCGAGCGTGCCTGAGGTTGGTGACTGGGCCGACGTTATTTCGCCGGCGAGGGCGACCAGGGCGAGGGCCAGGATTGTGCGCTTCATGGGAGGGCGGGTGTCAGAGGGCGGTAGGCGACGGCCTAAGATACGGACCCCGGTCAATGGGGGTAGCGGCTGCGCCTATGTGACAGCGGCACAGGGCTTTGGGTTCTTCCCCGCCTTCGCTTCGGCCCAACAATCCGAGCGCGTTCCAGCAGTTTCCGGCCCCCCGCCCCCCACCCACCACCCCCAAAAGGGGTCCGCCCGACCCTTCGCTCGGTTACATTCCGGTTCACCCGTGAAGAGGCAGAAATGATCGAGGCATTTGATTTCGCGGATGGCGACAAGACGTACCGTTGCCAGGTCCGCATGCCAGCCGGAAGCGGTGAGGCGTGGTGGTGGTTTACAGTGTCTGGCGACCAGCAGAATTACGCGCCGTTTCGTGCCGAGAAGGGCGACACCAAGAAGACCGTTCAGCCCCGCATCGTCGGCTTCTACAAGCACAGACTCGCCCGCTTGGCCGAGCCGCCCGTTCAGCGCAATCGCGGCCGTCCGCCCGGAACGGGTGCAAAGCAGGTCGCCGCTGCTGCTGCCGCCGAGGCCGAAGCGTAACGTCCAGCAATAATCAATTGAAAGCAAAGCCGGGGCTGCGGATTCCTTTCCGCAGCCCCGCAATGCGTTCAAGCACCTCACCAGGTATCAACAGGCTGTCGGCAATCGCAGCGATCTGTTCGGCCTCACGCCACGCACGTTCGAGTCCGGCAAGTTCTCCCTCCATCGCTTTTCGTTCGCTCTCCTCCTGCAGCGACATCTCGAGAGCGAGTCGACTGTAAACAGGTAGCTGGGCGAAGAATCCCCCCGAAACGCGCGCCCGCATCATCGTTTGCGAGACGCATTCGTCGGCACTTCCCGCGTGATCGACCAGTTGGATCGCGGTATTGATCTCATCGCTGGCGCCCCCGAAGGGACTGAGCGTGGGAATGACGCGACCGAGCGCCCGCTTCACGAGCGCGCCACGCAACAGTTCCACGCCCTTCGTGTGGTGAAGGGCGACTCCATAACCGCCATTCCCATCGTCGAAGACGCGTGTCGCCTCGGCGTCATCCTGCTTGAGGTGGAGAAGGCGCCCATCCAGTCGGATTGTCGTAACCGGGCGCCGCTTCGGTCCCTCGTCCACGATCCATAACGCAGTCGCGTACGACGCAATGAACGCCAATCCGCCGAAACCCGCGGCGACCGCACCCAACGTT
Organism: Gemmatimonadaceae bacterium; assembly: GCA_035559475.1. Lineage (GTDB taxonomy): Bacteria > Gemmatimonadota > Gemmatimonadetes > Gemmatimonadales > Gemmatimonadaceae > JABWBJ01. The sequence goes on along the minus strand of DATMBT010000103.1, from coordinate 826 downwards.
GCGCCCAATGCGCCACCGATGATTGTGCCGGCCGCGAGCCCGGTTTTGACACGCCGCCGGGTGAACCGACGGCCATAACGCCACGCTGCAAACTCGGGAAAGAGCGGCTTGCCGATCCTGATGAGCGCAACGCCTTCCGGCAGCTCGACCAACCCGACGTTCGCCGTCGAGACGCGAATGTGTGTGCGACGGAACTGGCGCTCACACTCGTCGATGGACTCGAGGCGTTCTTCCAGCGGCGAGAGGTTCCATCGCGCGCATGACCCGCAGATGACCCACAGCCTGCCCTTCGAGCTGTCGAAGGCGAGCCGCTTGCCCACCGGGAACCTCGGCAGAAGCTCGTTGTGGCCGAGGTGGCTTTGGCAATAGAGGCAAGCTGAGTACATCGCTTCTCCGGGTTGCAGTCGGCGCCGTGTGAACTTGTGACCGGGCCCGTGTGACTCGCCAGTACTGCTTGCGGCCTATGCGATTGAGACAGCAGTCTACCGTGCCGGTTCCAGTGTCCTTCCAACGGAGTCAGAGATGCTCGCACGCACGCGTTCACAGATCGTTCTCGCGTCGATTACCCTGTCGGTCGTCGCATCTTCGGCCGCAGCCCAGGCGACGTATTTCCCGCCTGCGGGAACGTGGGAAAAACGAGCGCCGGCGCAGGTCGGGCTGGTCCAGGCATCCGTCGATTCGGCCGTGAAGCTGGCGATCGCCGCTGAATCGACCAACCCGAAAGACCTGCTCGCAAATCACCTCGCCTCGTCCTTCGGGCAGGAGCCGCACAGTGAGGCGGTGGGTCCGTTTGTCGTTCGCGGTCCAGCCTCGGGCATCGTCATCC
>DATMBT010000102.1:0-6529 GCA_035559475.1 Gemmatimonadaceae bacterium | reverse complement strand
CCGACGGTCCGTACAAGGTTCTCATGCGGGAGAGAGTCGGCGGCGAAGGCGGTACCGATTACATCCACGCCAACTCCGCCGATCGCCGGCTGTACATCACGCGCAACGCCGTTCGCGCGATTGCCGCCACGGACAGCACGCCCGCTCGTGAGGCAGTCCCGGGCCGAGTCACTGTTTTCGACCTCGAGACGCTCAAGCCGCTCGGCACAATCCTCAACGGTGGCGGCAATGGCGCGGTGGTGGACGCCAAAACGAACCACGGCTTCGCGAGCAGCCACCCCAATCTCACGATGTTCGACACGAAGACGATGGAGATGATCAAGTCCATCGATCCGAACGTCGGGAATCCGCCGCCGAACACGCAGTTCAGCGCTGACGGCATCTATTTCGATCCTTCCGACAATCGTGTCTACATCGGCAGTCATCCGACGAAGGATCTCATCGTCCTCGATTCAAAGGACGGTGCGGTGCTTGGCAAGATCGACCTCGGTGGCATTCCGGAGCAGACGATCTCCGACGGCAAGGGGACGCTCTACGCCGTCCTGCAGGATTCTGCCGGCAGTGTCGCGGTCGTTGACCAGAAGACGATGAAGACGACGGCGCACTATCCGTTCGGCGATGTCGGACGCTGCAACGGACTTGCGCTTGACGTCAAGAACGGGATCCTGTTCGCCGCATGCGCTCTTGGCCGCTCGCCCGGACAACCGCCGCAGCCGGTGATGATCATCCTTCGCGCTTCCGACGGAAAGATCATCACGACGCTTCCCCTCGCCGGCCCATCCGATGGCGCGGTGTTCAATCCGCAGACGATGGAAGCGTTCAGCTCGCACAGCAACGGCACGCTCACGGTCGTGAAGGAAAACAGCCCGACGAGTTTTGTCGTCGAGCAGAATCTCCAGACCATGAATGGCGCGCGGACGCTCTCGATGGACACCAAAACGGGACGGATCTACGTGATGAGCGTGGAGCGTGGCCCGGCTCCGCCACCGCCGGCAGGCGGCGGGCGCGGGGGCCAGGCACCGGCAATCCCGGGCTCGTTCACGATCCTCGTGATCGGAAGATAGGCCTGACGTGGTGGAACGTTGGCGTTAGGTGTACCCACACTCTGCGGCTCATTTAAATGTTCTCGCCGAGTGAGATGACCAAGCAGGTCGGCGCATCCTGACTGGAAAGACCATCTGAAGATCCGTCAGCCGGATCACAAGACATCCACCGCCAACGTTAGGACGCCAATCCCTTTCTCATGATGCCAATAGGTCGGCTGGAAACGCGCCGGGTAAGCGACGCCATGCGTGCAGCGGGCGCGGTCAGTCCCGCGACGGCACGTCGGGCATCCGACTTACCTGAAGTGGTCCGCTCGCATCTCGAGCGATATGTCATTGTCGGCGTGGTGCGCGAGGGCGCACCCGGTACGTTCTACCTGTACGAAGTGACGGCTGCTCCCTGGACGCCCGGTCGGGTTATGGGTGCCGTATTGTTCTGGCTGTTGGTCATCATCGTTCCCGTAGTCATTCTCCAGCTGTCGAACTGACGCGCTTCACATGGCTGAAACGTTGCAGGCCGAAAGTCTTCAGGCATCAATGACGGTGGCGAACCTCGAGCGGAGCGCTGCCTGGTATGCTGACGTACTTGGCTTCGATGTCGTCCAACGTCACGAGCGCGAAGGCAGGCTGATAGCGGTGTCATTGCGGGCAGGAGCGGTTCGTATTCTCCTCACCCAGGATGACGGTGCAAAAGGCCTGGAGCGCCAGAAAGGGGAAGGGATGTCCCTCCAGTTCACGACGCATCAGGACGCGGATTCACTTGCCGCCGCCATCAAGGCGAGGGGCGCTACCCTCGATACTGATCCCGTAACGGCTCCCCATGGTGCGAGAATATTTCGGCTGCGCGATCCGGACGGTTTTCGGCTCACCATTTCCTCGACCGCGATTGAGGTTACCACCGGACTGTCAGGGCACTTTCGTTAGGCTGATCGTCCACCTTTCATCGCTGAGACTCGAGATGCGCGGCAAGCCTCCGCTCACATTGCCCGATGACGCGCGGAAGCGTGCCGTCGCGTCGATCCAGCGTTTCTTCGGCGACGAGCTGGGCCAGGCCATTGGAGACCTCAAGGCATCGACCGTGCTCGATTACTTCCTCGTGGAACTGGGCCCGGTGGTTTACAACAAGGCCGTCGCAGATGCGACCACGTTCTTCGCCGAGCGTGCGTCGGATCTGGGAGCGCTCGCGTACCAGGACGAGTTTCCGTATTGGCCAGCCGCAACCCGGCGTCGGCCCTGAGGCTGCGCACAATTACGCTTTCTTAACGTGCGTGAAGGTCGACGGCTCAGTTCCGCCGTCGTATCTCCCCCTGCCCGTTCCGCCGCCAAAACCACAGATTGCCCTGATGCCGCGCTCTCCCTCCCGCATCGCTTTCGCTGCTCTTGCCGCCTGCCTGGCGCTGTTCTGTCCGCCAGCGATCGCCGTGGCGCAGCACGCAGGACACAACGTTTCGATCACCGTCCCGCCGGGCGCTCCCTATACCGTTGCGGACGTCGAGTTCATGCAGGGGATGATCGCCCATCACGCTCAGGCGATCTACATGTCCCGCATGGCCGAGAAGCACGGCGCCAACCCTCGCGTCCTCAGGCTCAGCACGAAGATCGACCAATCGCAGGTCGCCGAGATCCGCCTCATGCAGCAGTGGCTGTTGCACTACGGCCAGGTCGCCCCCGACACATCGTCGTGGCGCAGCATGAGGATGGCCGGGATGCTGACCGAGTCACAGCTCGCGGAGCTCGATGCCGCGAACGGAGTCGGGTTCGATCGCGCATTCCTCACGCTCATGATCCAGCACCACGAGGGCGCGCTACAGATGGTGAAGGACCTCTTCGCTGCTCCCCGTGCCGGGCAGGAAGTGGACGTCAACGTTTTCGCCAACGATGTTGTCACGGTGCAGACTGCGGAAATCGGTGTCATGCGCCAGATGTTGTCCCAACTCCCCCCTGAGTAAACGTCGCCCCTTCGTCCGCCTTTCCCAATGTCATTCGCCCGAAAGTTGTTCGCACTCGCCGGAGCCTTCGTCGTTCCTGCGTTGCTCGCCGCGCAGACCTATCCGAACAAACAGGATCCGCGAAGCAACCTGAAACCGGGCAAGACCGACGCCGAAATCGCGCAGAAAGGCATGCGCCTGGTGTCCAACACAAGAAAAGCGGCGCCCTTCGACACGACACAGGGCCTCACCTTCGCGAACTCGGATCTCGCCTTCGGCGGCAAATACGTCTACCAGGGCAACTTCGCCGGGTTCTCGATCTGGGACGTGAGCAATCCCGCACAGCCGAAACTCGTCTCGACGGTTCAGTGCACCACGTCGCAGGGCGATCCCACGATCATTGGCAACCTCCTCTTCATCTCGGCTGAAGGCGCGGCCAACCGGAACGATTGCGCCCGGGGTGGAGTGCAGGACCCGAAGGACCACATGGCGGGCGTGCGGATCTTCGACGTCTCAAATCCGGCGCAGCCGCGCCTCGTAAAGAATGTGCAGACCTGCAAAGGGTCGCACACGCACACAGTACTGCCGCACCCGAAGGACAAGAACATCCTCTACATCTACGTGTCGGGCAGCCAGGGTGCGCGGCCCGCGACCGAGATCCCGGGATGCAAGGAAGGCACGGATGCCGCAGACGAAACGAACTCGCTCTTCCGGCTCGACGTCATCAAGGTGGACCTGCGACACCCGGAGAAGGCCGAGGTCGTGACGGGCGCGCGCATCTTCACCGGACTCGAACCAGCCCCGCGCGCGGCGAGTCGGCCCGCGCGTGGTGGCGGTGGTGGTCGTGGCGGGCGAGGCGGCGCTGGTGATACCACGACACCGCCCCGACCCACGGGCCCGCGCAACTGCCACGACGTCACCGCCTATCCTGCGGCAAAACTTCTGGCCGGCGCCTGCGGCAGTTATGGACTGCTGGTGGACGTGTCGAACCCGGAGAAGCCGGTGCGCCTCGACGCAAAGGCCGACACAAACTTCTCGCTGTGGCACACCGCCGTCTTCTCCAACGACGGAAAGAAGGTGGTCTTCACCGACGAGTGGGGCGGTGGCACGTCGCCCATGTGCCAGGCGAACTCGATGATGGAGATGGGTGGCAACACCATCCTAACGATTGACTCGAAGAAGAAATACACGCAGCACGCGTACTACAAGATCCCCTCGGTGCAGACGGCCGAGGAGAATTGCGTGTCGCACAACGGCGGCCTCATTCCCGTGCCGGGGCGAGACGTCATGGTGCAGGGTTGGTACCAGGGGGGCATAAGCGTGATGGACTTCACGGACCCGGGTAATCCAAAGGAGCTCGCGTACTTCGATCGCGGCGCGATCGAAGCACCGCCGCAGGTTGACGTTCCGGTGACGGGGCAGCAGCCAGCGGGCGGTCGCGGCCGCAACACGATCGGCGGCTCGTGGGGTGCCTACTACTGGAACGGCTACATCTACTCGTCAGAGATGGACCGCGGGTTCGACATCCTCGAGCTGGAGCCGAGCGATCAGCTGTCGAAGAACGAGATCGAGGCGGCGAAGCTGATGCGGTTCGCGGAGTACAATCCGCAGAGCCAGCCGAAGATCGATTGGCCGGCGGCATTCCCGGTCGTTCGATCGTACCTCGATCAACTCGTCAGGTGGAACGGCCTGGCGACGGAGCGCACCACAGCGATCGCGGGCGCGCTCGACGCTGCAGAGCAGCAGTCGGGGAAGGCGCGGCGCGATGCGCTCAATGCGCTGGCGAAGCAGGTGGACAAGGATGTCAAAGGCGCGAAAGATCCGGACCGGGTGAAGATGATGTCGGACGCCATCAAGTCGCTGGCCAAGGCGACGAAATAGCGCCAGGCTCGAAGGCGATCACCGAAGGATGCGTGCGGTAGGTTACGGCCGCACGCGGGCACCCTGTCGCGCCTTCTTGCGTTCGAAGCGGGTAGCGGGATATTGGTGCGCTTCCCCGTACGTGGAGACGTGTCAATCTTGCGAAAATTCCTTCGCATTCTCGGCATCCTCGTCCTGGTGCTCGTTGTTGGCGGCGCCGCGTTCGTAACGTCACGCCAGCACCTCACTTTCGATGCGGCCTACCCGAAAGTGGCGGTGTCCACCGATTCGGCGATCATCGAGCGCGGGCACTACATCGTCCGCAATGCAGCGCCTTGCGCCTCGTGCCACGGTGATCCCTACCAGCGCGAGGCCAACCTCGCGGGAAGGGACGTGCCGTTGGTTGGCGGCGTCGTATTCGACATACCGCCTGGCAAGTTCTACACTCGAAACCTGACCCCCGACCCAGAGACCGGGCTGGGGAACGTTGCTGACAGCGCAATTGCCCGCGCGCTCCGCTTCGGGGTCGGTCATGACGGACGCGCGCTCCTTCCATTCATGGAGATGCAGGGGCTTGCCGACGACGACCTGGAAGCGGTTGTGTCCTATCTCAAGAGCCAGCCACCGGTGCGCAATCCGATTCCGCCGCACCACTGGACGGTGCTCGGCAGGGTCATCAGGGCAACGTTGCTGGCGAATCCGGTTGGTCCGGCGACGACACCACCCACGCAAGCGCCACGCGGCACGTCAGTGGAAACAGGCCGGTACCTGGTGGAATCGGTGTCGCTCTGCTGGGCATGTCACACGCAACGCAGCCAGATGACCGGTGCCCTCACCGGTCCGCGCTTTGGCGGTACGACGGGCTTCATCGACGAGGCCGATCTGGCGCGAACGTGGTCGCCGCCGAACATAACGAGTGATCCGGAGACGGGACGTCTCAGCCAAATGACGGAGGACCAGTTCGTGGCGCGCTTCCGGCAGGGTCGCGTCATCCCGGGCTCGCCGATGCCGTGGCAGGCGTTCTCGCGGCTGCACGAGGAGGACCTGCGCTCGATCTATCAGTACCTGAAGAGCGTACCGCCGGTGAAGAACGACGTCGGTCCGCCGTTTGTGGAGAAAGGCAAGGAGTAGTCCGAAAAGCGAGGAACGCGGCGCGCCACCGTCAGCCTCCGCTGACGCGGAGGTGACGGTGTTCTCAGGCCGCTATGGCTTGATCCAGCTCACGGTGTTGTCCGTGCTGCTCGAGGCAGCGGACGGATTTGCATCGCCGTCTGTTGCTGCCGCGGCGGCGATGGACACGATGACATTTCCGCTTCCCGTCATTCCCGTGACCGTAACCGTGTAGAGCGGGCCGCTCCCCGTCACGACCGCGACCAGTGTCCCGGTTGCCGTCGATCCCGTGAAGGCGATGTCCGCTGCGGTGAAGCCGGTGACCGGTTCGCTGAACTGAACCGTAAAGGTGATGGAAGTGCCGCTGCTCGGATCTGCCTGGCCGCTGGCCTGGTTGATAGTTACGGTGGGTACGCCGGCGGCGAACTGCACCGAATTGTCCGTACTGGTCGACGCGGCGTTAGGCTGGTTGCCGGCGTCCATGGCCGCGCCAGCTGGTATCGACGCAACGACAGTCCCGCTGGTTGTCATCCCGCTTACGGCGACGTTGTAGTCGGCGCCAGCGCCGGTGACCACAGCGGCGAGGGT
>DATMBT010000101.1:0-3203 GCA_035559475.1 Gemmatimonadaceae bacterium | reverse complement strand
CTCCAATGGAACGCACCCCGCTGGAACGCGCGGTTCCAGTTCAACACCAGCGACCAGGACAATCGTCAGGCGGGTCGTGAAAATGCCGACCTGTGGAATGCCACACGCTTTTTCTCGCTCGGCCTGACACCGTCGGAACGGGTCTCGCTGATGCTGGAGTTTGGAGTCGATGGATCGCGCAATACGGAATTGGGTCAGGAGAGCAACACACGCCGCTGGGCCGCCAACCTCCAGGCGCAGCCATTCGCGACGTCCACAGTAAGCGCGACCTACGCTCGCACGGCGAACAGCGAGCAACCGACGGCGAGCGCCGCGCATAACGATGACCTGCGAGTCGAGTGGCAGCAGCGATTGATGTTCGTGCGGTTTCCCGGGAGCACCACCGCGCCCCAGGCGTTCATGCGATACGCGCGCAACGGCGCATCCTCCAGCGGGCCGGCGGTGGATCCTTTCCGTCAGCAGAACTGGTCGCTGACAACCGGTCTTACGCTTCCCATCCATTGATCATGTCACGCTTCCAGAGTCATCTCCGCGCCGCAAGGATGGTCGCGCTCGCAGGTGCGATCGTGGCCTCCGTCGAGCCAGTTCAGGGGCAGATTCGCGTCAACCCGACAGGCGTGAACGTCAATGGCCAGGGTGCCACGACGGTGTTCCTGGCATTTGGCGGACTGGCAAACACCTACCGTCCTGTTGAAGCCTTCTGGTGCGGAGCTCTGGTTTCCGCAGCGCCAGACATCGGTGAGCGGTGCGATCCGGCAACGCTGTACGGCCGACTTCCGCTCCGATACGATCTCTCCCGCACAGACGGACAAAGCTTCACCGACATCATGTCGATTCCGGCCTCCGTCGCGCGCCAGGCCTATGATGCCGCGGCACGCGGCGAGCAGTCCTCCTTCTTCTACGTTCGTCGCTTCGCCGGCGGCCCAGGCCAGCGGGATCAATACGTGACCGTCACCTGTCGAATGGCAGGCGGCGGTGCCCGCGTTCCTCTCGCCCTCACGGACGTCAGGCTCTCATTCGACGGAAATGCACCGGTGATGTTCGTTGCGTCGGGATCGACACCGCGGGGATTCGCGGCTCAGCTGACGTACAACGGAACTGGTCGCCTGATCGGCCGGTGGGAGATCGTCAGGCCCGGCGATGACATGCCTGAGTCCCGCGACCTCCTGACCGAAGCGACATTACCACCAACCGAACGCGGCACGCAGCGTCGGTATGAAGAACTCTCGCGGTTCAATGTGTTCCTCCCTCCCACAGGGCGAGCGACACTGCCTGGACCGGAGGTGTCACGACTGCCGGCGACCGGCGAGGGCACCTACCTGATTCTCCTGCGCATCGAGGCGTCGGATGACAAGGAGGGCGACGTGAACCTCGGCGCCATTGGCGCTGGGAGTGGCATTCTTCACAGCGGTGCTGTCGCAGGGTTCCCAATTCCAACGCTGCGTTACGTTGTCGGCGCTGGTACCGACGTTTCCTCGCCTGACACTGGTCGCGCCTTGCGACTTCTCGCGCCACCGGCGGATGCCCGGATTACACCGGGTCTGCTGTTCTCCTGGTCTGAACATCCACAGGCGGTGTTGTATCACGTCGAGATAGAATCCGCGGAAGGAGAACGCATTTTCTCGGCGTACGTCGCGAAGGAATCGCGCAACTATCGTCCACCCTCGTGGCTTTCAGAACGAGCGGCAGGCAAATCCCTGCAATGGCGCGTTGCTGTGCTTGATGCGGAGGGTCGCACTGTGGGGCGAAGCGCGTTGCGAACGATTAGCGCAAAACCCTGAATGCACTTCACCCAGCTTTGTCGGGCCGGGCACCCGCGGCAGTTGCGCTGCAACGAGAAGGCGCGACGTCCGGGGTGGACATCGCGCCTCTTGTTGTATGCTGAACCTGACAGACTAGAGATCGGGGGTTGAGCGGCTCGGACGGTCTGCGCTGGTCGCGCCAGCGCCCTTGCCTCGAGTGCTGAAACCACCTGCCGCGGCCTCCGATGCTTCGGGCACCGAGCCACTCTGGTCGGACCACACCTTCTCGATGTTTCTCGACACCTCGTTCAGCGCGTCGGCGCGAGCCGGCAGGCCGTCGTCCTGCAGGAATGCGATGACGGCGCCGGGGATAATGTTGTGGAGCCGCATGACGCTGCGCGCGTGATCCTTCAGGTGGAGGTGGGCCAGGTCGGCCACCTCGCGATCGCCTAACGCCAACGCGGTCGTGTGCAGCATGACGTACCCGATCGCAGCCAGGCTCGTCGCTGTGTAGTCATCGCGCAGGTTCTTGGGGAGCTTCTCGTTACGGACAAAGTCCACCGCGGCGGCGCCCGCGCCGAGTACGGCCGAGCCCGCGCGCTTCACAACATCCGCCAGTCCCTGGCCGCCCTGCACGCGTTGCTCCGCGAGCCCCTCCAGGTTCCGGATGTGGCCATCGACCTCACGCTGCACGACCTTGAGGTGCTGGACGACGTCAGGATAGTCCTCGTCGAGGTCCTCGATCTGTCCCGCGAGCGCGGTCTTGATGTGCCGCTCGAGAGCGAGCATGTCCGTGATGTAGCTGTTTATGGCTTCGGTGGCGTTGCGCGACATGAGTACTCCACGCTGAAATGAAGAGCCCGATGGCGGCCGTCTACACAGCCGCCGTAAGTGAGGCGCGAAGGTTGTGACCAGCGGGTCCCCGGGACCATTGCCCCGGAGAGGGATGCTCACCTGTACTTCGATGGGTACGTCAACGGGCCATGGTGCGCGTGAGGATCTGCTGTGACGGAAGCGTCCGCAGTAATCGACTCAGCGCCAGATAATCCGGTAACGCCCGACGCTCGGCACTCCGTCGTCATTACATGTCGTCGCCCAAATGAAGTCGCCTCGCATGACGATCGCGTCGATACGGGCCGGCACCTGGACCTGACCGAGATACGTGCCAGCAGGCTCATAGACATCGAACAACATCCATCCAGTCGAAGGGCATGACCACGGGACAGTGCGAACCGCGCCGCCACCGCGCCCTTCCATGACCATCATCTGTCCCCTGCCAAGAGCAGTCGAGTCTTCCTTCGCGCGCGGACCCTCGTCGAGCTCGACCCACAATCGGCCTTTCGGAGTAGGCGGGCGGAATACATTGAATTGCTCATGAAGCTCGCGACGCTCGTTGCCACCTCTGCTGAAGTCGCCGCGGCGTCTCGCCGGCTGGACAAGACCGCGAAGCTCGCGGCGCTG
>DATMBT010000100.1:0-2080 GCA_035559475.1 Gemmatimonadaceae bacterium | reverse complement strand
CTCAAAGCGTGCGGAATGGCGCGAATACATCACGCAGGTCACGGCGTGGGAGCTTGAGAATTATCTGCTGAAATACTGAACCGTTGCTGGTTGCTGGTTGCTGGTTGCTGGTTGCTGGTACTAGTACTGGTTGCTGGTGCTGGTGCTGGTGCTGGTGCTGGTACTGGTGCTGGTGCTGGTACTGGTGCTGGTGCTGGTGACTACAGACTACCGACCACTGGATGCTGGATTGACCGCGTCGCTCGTCGATAGAATCGCTGAAGCAGAATCACGCATCCGGCCACACGTCCGCGAGACGCCCGTGGTGCATTCGCTGGCGCTCAGTGAAGTCGCAGACGCCGAGGTCTGGCTCAAGTGCGAGAACCTGCAGGTCACGGGCTCCTTCAAGGTGCGGGGCGCGACCAACTGCCTTACGAACCTGCCTGCGGCGTCGCGCAACCGTGGCGTGGTGGCCGCCTCCTCGGGCAATCACGGGATCGCCGTCGCGCACGCGGGTCGCGCGTTAGGCGTTCCGGTGACCGTCTACGTTCCCGACTTTGCCTCGACGGCCAAGGTGGCGGCGATGCGCCGCCTTGGCGCCTCGGTGATCACCTTCGGCACGGACGGCCTGGATACCGAGCTGGAAGCACGACGCGTCGCCCAGGTCGAGGATCGTTGCTACGTCTCACCGTACAACGACCCGGACGTCGTGGCAGGGCAGGGAACGATCGGCGTCGAGCTTCGGCGGCAGCTGGGTGGCATCAACACCGTCATCGTCGCTGTGGGTGGCGGGGGGCTGATCGCCGGCGTTGCTGCGGACCTCAAACACCACGAGCCCGGCGTTCGCGTCGTCGGCGCGCAGCCGGCGAACTCACGCGTCATGAGCGAGTCCGTAAAGCTCGGCAACGTCGTGGACATTCCGTCACTACCTACGCTCTCGGACGGAACGGCTGGTGGCGTCGAACCCGATTCGCTGACGTTCCCGCTGTGTCGCGACCTGGTGGACGAATGGGTAGACGTGTCAGAAGGCGAGATCGCGCGCGGTATGCGCCATTGCGTCGAAGTAGAACACATGCTTATTGAGGGCGCGGCCGCTGTGGCACTGGCTGTCGCGCTGGAGCGGCTGGCGACGCTGAGGGGGCGCGTGGTCGTGGTGCTGTGTGGCGCGAATGTGAGCGCGGAGCGATTGAAGGCAGTGTTGTAGGGTCGAGGGTCGAGGGTCGAGGGTCGAGGGAATGAATGAGGGCCCGGCAAATTCTGCCGGGCCCTCAAGATTTCCTGAACCGCCGGTGCTCAGACGGGGAAGAGCATCTCGCGATACTTCGGCAACGGCCACACGTCGTCAGCGACGAGCAGTTCCAGCGTATCGCACGCCGCGCGGACCTCGGCCATCGTGTCCGCACCGTCATGCGTGAGCAGCATGGCGGCCTTGGTCGGATCTTCATGCATGTGCTCGGCCTTGTCGCGGATCTTCGCCAGTGCGTCGCGCTTCGACTTCAAAGTCTTCGCGAGCTTGCCGACCTCGTTGGCGCGGTCAACCTGGGCGATCTCGGTGATCCCCGCCGCCTTGGCCTGCGCCGCGCTGGCGGCCAGCGTGCCCGCGTACCCGTACACGGCCGGCAGCACCATCGTGTCCACCATCTCGCCTAACGTGTGCATCTCGATCAGCATGTCCTTGATGTAGCGCTCGATGCGAACATGGTAGCGGGATTCGAGCTCCGGCTCGCTCAACACGCCAAGGCCCACGAGCACGCTGTGCGCCTTCTTCGTGGTGAGCTCCGCCAGGCCCTCGGGCGCCCGACGCAGGTTCGGCAGGCCTCGCTTTGCGGCTTCCTTCACCCACGACTCGGCGTAGTTGTTGCCCTCGAAGCGAACCGGCGTGGTCTCCTTGAACACCTTCCGGACCACCTTCATGACCGCGTCGTCAATGTTCTTTGTCTTCTTCTTCTCGGCGCGGATCTCGGCGATGATCGTCTCGATGGCGCGCGCCACGGCTGCGTGCAGCAGTGTGATCGGCCAGGCGATCGACTGACCGCCACCCACAGCGCGGAACTCGAACTTGTTCCCCGTGAAGGCGAATGGTGAAGTGCGGTTGCGGTCG
>DATMBT010000099.1:0-4973 GCA_035559475.1 Gemmatimonadaceae bacterium | reverse complement strand
TGGATGACGTGATGGCTGTGCGCGTAGTCCAGCGCGTTTGCGACGGCCACTGAGATGCGAATGGCCTCGTCGATCGGCAACTGCTTCTCTCGATCGAGGCGCACGCGCAGGGTTTCGCCTTCCACGAACGGCATCACGTAGAACAGGAGTCCGTCCGCTTCGCCGGAATCGAACAACGGCAGCAGGTTCGGGTGCTGCAGGTTTGCCGTGACCCTGATCTCGGCCAGGAACCGCTCGACGCCAAGCACGGCGCCGAGTTCCGGGTTCAGGACCTTGAGCGCAACGTTGCGTTCGTGCCGCGGGTCGCGCGCGAGATAGACCGTCGCCATGCCGCCGGCGCCGATTTCGCGCTGGATGTCATATCGCTCGACGAGGGCGTTGCGAAGTTTGGAGATGGCGTCCATTCGGTATGGCGAGAGATGGGTGCGGCGGCGGGGCGCAAATGTCGCTTCCGCGACAAAGTGTCGCCAGCAGGAGTAAGATGAATGACACCGTTCCCGGATCGCCCGATGCGCATGCTCGCCGTTCTGCTCCTCTTAACACTCTGTGTTCCCGACGCTTTCGCGCAATCCAGGCCTGACAAAGACGTCATCAGGCAACGGCGCGCCTCATCGAACGCTGCGATCGCAAGGCACGACACGACCGGCATTGGTGCGATCCTGGCGGACAACGTCGTTGTCGTTACGTCCAACTCCGTTCACGCCATCGGTCGCGCTACCAACATCCAGCGCTTTGCCGAGCAATTCCGTTCACGCCCCGGCGTGGTGTACGTGCGAACGCCTGACGAGGTAAAGGTGTTCGAGCCCTGGGGGATGGCGTCCGAGCGTGGCCGGTGGATGGGTTCATGGACCGACCCCGATGGCAAGATCAGCATCGGCGGGAGCTACTTCGCCAAGTGGCGGAAAGTGAGTGGTGCGTGGGTAGTGGAAAGCGAGACGTACGTGCCTGAGACCTGCACGGGTGGGGTGTACTGCCGGACGATGCCCTGATCGGCACAATTCCCCGCGCTTGTTCCAGTGCCCAGATTCCCAGTCCGCGCTTTTCGGAGCCTCCATGCGCACCGCTTCACTAAGAGTCGCAATCAGCGCCTTCATGATCGCAGGCGTCCCGGCCCTCTCCTGTGCACAGGGGCGGGGCGGTGGCCCCGAAGCCACCATCAAGCCCGGAGAGCAGTGCCCGCCGGGAATGACGGAGGTCCGGCCGTTGCGGTGCGTGGCGCCTCAGCTGCCGGCGCCGAGTATCCTGGACTATCGGCCCCGCTCCACACTGGTGACGGCAGCCCATCCGGTTCCAAAAGCCAAGTATCCGGCGATCGATTTCCACGGTCACCCGCAGGCGCTGCTCAACTCAGCCGAAGGACTCGCCACGCTGAAGGCCGCGATGGACAGCTTGAACCTCGGGCTCATGATCGCGGCCGAGAACCAGAGTGGCGAGCGGGTGACTCGAACGCTCAACCTGGCGAACGCTTCACCGCTCAAGGGTCGAGTCGCGGTATTCGCCGGGATCGACCTTCAGAACGTCGGTCCAGGGTGGGCCGAACGCGCCGTCGCGCGGCTGGAGGCGGACGTGAAGGCGGGTGCCGTCGGGATTGGCGAGATCGGGAAGGGCTTCGGCCAAACGACGCGTAAGGCCGATGGTTCGCGCCTGCGCATGGACGACCCGGAACTCGATCCCATCTGGGAAGCGGCAGCGCGACTGGGACTCCCGGTGTTCATCCACACGGGTGACCCGGCCGAGTTCTTCCAGCCGATGGACTACCAGAACGAGCGCTGGCTCGAGCTGGCGCTGTTCCCCGGGCGCCGCATCCCGGACAACCAGCTTCCCCGGTTCGACGAGTTGATGGCCGAGCGGGACAACCTGTTCCGGCGGCACCCGAAGACCATGTTTGTCGCCGCACACATGGGGTGGCAGGCCAACGACCTGGCGAAGTTCAGCAAGGTGCTGGACATGCCTAACGTTTACACCGAGGTCGGCGCCGTCCTGTACGACATCGGGCGCCAGCCACGGGCCGCGCGCGACTTCTTCATCAAGTACCAGGACAAGATCCTGTTCGGGAAGGACTCCTTCCAGCCGGAAGAATACCCGTATTACTGGCGGGTCTTCGAGACGCGCGACGACTACTTCGACTACTATCGCGACTATCACGCGTTCTGGAAGCTCTATGGCATCGACCTGCCTGACGACGTACTCAAGAAGGTGTACTACAAGAACGCGCTGAAGATCACAAAGGGGCTGCCACAGACGGGGTGGCCCAGGTAGAGCAAAGGGCGCGACTGCCGAACGGCGCAGGGCACAAACGGCGCAGGGCACGAACGGCGCAAGAGCCGAAAGGCGCAAGAGCCGAAAGGCGCAGGGCAGGAAACTGCGGTACTCGACAAACCCGTACGCACAGGAATCGTTATGCGCACGCCTGGCATTCTCGCAATCGCTGCCCTGATGGCCTGTAGTTCGTCGCCCAGAGTCGAAACATCTTCGACGGTGGCGATGGCGCCGGCCGGCACGCTCGCGCAGATCTACTACTGGCGCGCGAAGCCGGGGAAGTTCGACGAATACACGCGTTACGTTCGGGACGTCGCCGAGCCGATCGACCACGAGGCGCAGCGCCGGGACGCGTTCGTTTCGGTCACCACGTACATGACACGTGACACCGTCAGCAGCTGGACGCACATGCGCGTCTTTATCCTCCGCGACTCGGCGCAACTTCGCGCCCTCTCGGGTGCGCTCGACAGCGCCGGGATGCGGCTCGAACCTGACAGCGTGAAGCGCCGCGAGCGCGGGACGTACGCCGCGGGACTCCGGGATCGGGTGGGCGCCGCTACCGTCGCGATCCTTCGCTGACCCAGCGTTCGCGACGGACCAGTCGGCCGCTTCCTGGCGCGCCGGTCACGTTCGTTCCCGTCGCAACGACCTCGCCCCGTCGAATCGTCATGATGGGCCAGCCCGTGACTTCCCGGCCTTCGTACACCGAGTAATCCGAGTTCGAGAGATCGTCCGCGCCACGGACGACACCGCGTTGATCCGGGTCCCAGATCACGACGTCGGCATCACTCCCCTCAGCGATCACGCCCTTTTGTGGATGGAGCCCGAATCGGCGCGCCGCGTTCGCCGACGTCAGCGCGACGAAACGTTCCAGTGACAAGCGCCGCGAGCCCACTCCCTCGGAGTAGAACATCGGGAGCATGTGCTGGAGGTTGCTCACACCTGGCCGGACTCTTGCGATCGTGAGTTCGGGATCGAGCTTCTGGGCTCGCGTCCAGGGCGCATGATCAGTGGCGATGAAATCGATGCTGCCATCGAGAACGCCGGCCCACATCGCCTCAACGTCATCACGCGATCGAAGTGGGGGCTGCCCGACATACAACGGAGCGTCGGGACCGCGCATCACTTCGTCGGTCAGGTGGAGGTACAACGGTCGCGTCTCCACCGTGAATGGAAGCCCCGCCCGGCGCGCCGCACGGCAGGCATCGAGCGCTCGGGCACTCGACAGGTGGACGACATGCATCGGCGCTTTCGTACTTTCGCATAACGCGGCGGCCTGCTGGGTCGCGACCACTTCGGCGATGACGGGACGGCTCTCCGCATAGTTGTCCAGCGTGGTGCGACCCTGGGCCACAAGACGACGCACCGCGGCGGCGAGCAGCGCGCCATCTTCGCAGTGGACCAGCGTCACCACACCGGCCTCGCGCGCTGCTTCGAGCAACTGCACAAAGGCGCCCAGCGACGCGCCGAAATCGGCGGCGACCATGAATACCTTGATGCTCGGCTGACCCCGAGCGACGAGCGTCGCGAGCGAAGGAATGAACTCGGCGCGAGGCGTTCCGGCGTTGGTGTGCAGGATGACGTCAGCAATAGCCTGCTGCTGAACGAGCGCCGACATGCGGTCCAGCGCAGCCTCCGCCGTTTCGTCGCGACGTGGTGCGGAGAACGTGCCGACCGTCGTGATCCCGCCGGCCAGCGCAGCACGCGACCCGGAGGTCAGGTCATCCACGAATGCCGGCTGCAGGTGCGTGTGGGGATCGATCCCGCCGGGAATCACGAGTTTTCCGCGGGCATCGATGACTCGAACGCCAGCCGGCGCTGCGATCGACGCGGCGACGGCAACAATCCGCTCACCTTCGATCCGCACGTCAGCGACCCGGGTTCCGTCGGCATTCACGACTCGGCCGCCGCGAATGACGATCCCGTTGCCAGCCTGCCAGGCAGGCGGAATGATTGGCGCAGCCAGGGCGGCCAGTCCGTGCATGCCTAACGTCATCCCGGCCATGCGCTCGGCCATCATCGTGCAGGCGGTGCGACGTGACATCGGCGGGAGTCGAACTTCGCTCATGTGCAGGAAGGTAGCGGACGCGACCGGATGCGGAACGGCAGACACCTCTGGCGCCGCGCCGCATCGCGTGTACGATGGAGTCGCACGCATGGCCGACCCAACCGCTACAGAACAAACTCCCGCCCATCGAGTCCGGGCCATCCTGCTCGTCGTCATGGTGGCAGGACTGGTGGCGTTGGCCTTGTCCGACCCCGTGCACCTGGCCGTCCTGCAGGTGTTCGAGGCGGCAAAGGTCCTCATGGCCGGGCATCCGATCCTGGGGCCACTGCTCTTCGTGCTGCTCTCCGCACTGGCAGCAATGCTCGCGTTTTTCTCGAGCGCGGTGCTCGTCCCGGCCGCCGTGTATGCCTGGGGACCGCTGGTCTGCACGGTGTTGCTGTGGGCAGGTTGGATGCTGGGTGGTCTGGCCTCATACGCGCTTGCGTACCGGTTCGGGCGACCGGTCCTGCGATGGCTCGCGCCGGGACGGTCGATCGCGCGGTACCAGCGGCGGCTTCGCGAGGAAGGGTCGTTCGGCTTCGTGCTGCTCTTCCAGCTCGCGCTGCCGTCAGAGATTCCCGGACTCGTACTCGGACTGGCCCACTTTCCCCTGAGGCTCTACCTGCTGGCGTTGGCCATCGCTGAACTGCCGTATGCCCTCGGGACC
>DATMBT010000098.1:0-3177 GCA_035559475.1 Gemmatimonadaceae bacterium | reverse complement strand
GCGACTCGAGGGCATGGCCCAATCGCAATCGGGCGATTTCGCGCCTAACGCCTACATCAAGCTCACCCCCGACGGCTACGTCACCATCATCGCCAAGAACCCGGAGATCGGGCAGGGCGTGAAGACGATGCTGCCGATGCTGATCGCCGAAGAGCTGGACGTGGACTGGAACCGCGTGCGGATCGAGCAGGGCGACCTCGACACGGTGAAATACTCGGGGCAGAGCGCCGGCGGCAGTACCGCCACGCCTAACAACTGGCTGCCGATGCGCCGCGTGGGCGCCGCGGGGCGTGCCATGCTCGTCTCGGCCGCGGCCCAGGCGTGGAGCGTTCCCGAAGCCGAGATCTCGACGGCCTCCGGGACGTTGATCCACGAGCGGTCCAGGCGGCGCGCACCCTACACCGAGTTCCTGGCAAAGGCGGCCACGATCACGCCGCCCAACCTCGAACAGGTGGTGTTGAAGGAACCCGCTGACTTCAAGATCATCGGCAAGCCGATGCGCAGCGTGGACAATCCAAAGATCGTGACTGGCAAGCCAATCTTCGGCATCGACATCAAGGTGCCCGGCATGCTTCATGCCGTGTTCGAGAAGTGCCCGGTGTTTGCCGGGAAGGTGGTCAGCGCCAACCTGGACGAAGTGAAGGCCATGCCGGGCGTGAAGCACGCGTTCGTCATCGACGGGGCGACCAACACCGGGGGCCTTCAGGGCCTGATGCCGGGCGTTGCCATCGTCGCCGACATGTGGTGGCAGGCGAAGACGGCGCGCGAGCGCCTGCGCGTAACGTGGGACGAAGGCGCCACCGCTGAGCAGAGCAGCGAAGGGTTCGCCCGCCAGGCCGATGCGCTGTCGAAGCAACCGGCCCAGCGCACGCTGCGTCGCGACGGAGAACCGGACGCGTTCCTGGCGTCGGCGGTAAAGACGGTGGAGGCGGCCTACTACTATCCGTTCATCGCCCACGCGCCGCTCGAGCCACAGAACACCACGGCGCACTTCAAGGACGGCAAGCTGGAACTCTGGTCGGCGAGCCAGACGCCGGCCGGGGGCCGTCGCCTGGTGTCCCAGACGTTAGGCATCGCCGAGGAGAACATCACCATCCACCTGCCGCGCATGGGTGGCGGGTTCGGGCGCCGGCTCGCCAACGACTACATGGTTGAAGCGGCCGCCATCGCCATGAAGATCCCGGAGCCGGTGAAGCTCCTGTGGACGCGCGAAGACGACATGCGCCACGACATGTATCGTCCTGCGGGATTCCATTTCCTCAAGGCAGGACTCGATGCCTCGGGGAAGATCGCCGCCTGGAAGAACCACTTTGTGTCCTTCGGGCCGGACAATGGTTTCGCCTCGAGCGCGGGGCTGGGCGGCACCGAATTCCCGGCGCGCTTCATCGCGAACTACGCGCTCGATGCGTCAGTCATGCCGTTAGGCGTCCCGACCGGGGCCTTGCGCGCACCGACGAGCAACGGTGTCGCGTTCGTCATCCAGTCGTTCATCGATGAGCTGGCCCTGGCCGCCGGCAAGGATCCGGTCCAGTTCCGCTACGAGCTGCTCGCGAACCTGCAGGCGGATCCACCGTCGGTGCAGGCGCCTCCCGGCCAGCAGACGCCGGGCGGTGGACGCCAGGGTGGCGGACCGCAGTTCGAGGGCGCTCGCATGCGTGGCGTGCTCGAACTCGTCGTGGAGAAGTCGGGCTGGGGAAAGACCACGCTGCCCAAGGGAAGCGGCATGGGAGTTGGCTTCCACTTCTCGCATCGCGGCTACTTCGCGGAAGTCGTCCAGGTCACGGTCTCCCGCGCGGGCCAGGTCAAGATCGATAAGGTCTGGGTCGCTGGTGACATTGGCAGCCAGATCATCAACCCGTTGAACGCCGAGAACCAGTGCCAGGGTGCCGTGCTGGATGGGATCGCAGAGGCGCTGGCGCAGGAGATCACGATCGAAAAGGGCAGGGCGGTGCAGGACAACTTCCGCAACTTCCCGCTGCTCCGTCTGGTGCAGGCCCCGCCGATCGAGGTTCACTGGAAGGTCACCGAGTTTCCGCCGACGGGCCTGGGTGAGCCGGCGCTGCCACCGGTGATTCCGGCACTG
Source organism: Gemmatimonadaceae bacterium (assembly GCA_035559475.1). Lineage (GTDB taxonomy): Bacteria > Gemmatimonadota > Gemmatimonadetes > Gemmatimonadales > Gemmatimonadaceae > JABWBJ01. Next base: position 1,094 of record DATMBT010000098.1, on the reverse strand, counting down.
ACCAACGCGATTTTCGCAGCAACCGGGAAGCGTATTCGGTCGTTGCCGTTATCGAAGCATGATCTCTCGTGGGCATAGATAAGATCTGATCAAGCGTGAACACGGAAAGCACGGAAAAAACGGAGAGACACGGATCAGGACCTTGTTTTAACAGCAAACAGGATCACACTGAGGCGCGGTAGAACGCGGGTTTTCACCCCAGATCGGTTGACGTACCTGCGTTTGTCCGTTTCTTCCGTGTGATCCGTGTTCCTGCAGTACTGCGGCCATCGTGGTAAACAAAAAGGAGGCATCCGATGCTGACGCGTCGAACGTTCGTGGGTGGCGTAGCAACAACAGCCCTCGGTTCCCTTGGACTGCCTTCTCTCGAGCTCTTCGCGCAGGGCACTCCTGCCGTCAGGCCGCGTGACCAACGCCCGCCTGACGATTACGACACCTTGGCAAAGCTCGCCAACAACGAGAACCCGTACGGGCCCTCGGATGTCGTCATCCAGGCCATGACGAAGGCGTTCAAGTACGCCAACCGGTACGGCTATCCCGACGGCAACCTCACCGAGCAGATCGCGAAGCACCACGGGGTGAAGACCGAACAGGTCATGATCGCCGCCGGCTCGGGTGAAATCCTCGATGTCTGCTGCACCGCGCTGCTGCAGGACGATGACAAGAAGATCGTCGGGTCGGATCCGTCGTATGCGATCCTGTACCAGAATGCCGCGAACCTGAAGGCGGATACGATTCGTATCCCATTGCTGGCGGACTTCCGGCAGGACATCCCGGCGATGATCCGCGCCACGAAGAAGAACCATCGCCAGGTCGGGTTCGTGTACCTCTGCAACCCGAATAATCCCACCGGGCGGATCGTCACGCGCGACGAAGTACGGCAGTTGCTCGACGGGATTCCGGAAGACGTGCCGGTGCTCATCGACGAGGCGTACCATCATTTCGTGGAAGATCCCGCGTACGAGACCTCCATGAAGTACGTCACCGAGGGTCGGTCGGTCATCGTCGCGAGGACGTTCTCGAAGATTGCCGGGCTGGCCGGCATGCGACTGGGCTACGCGATTGCGCCGCGTGAACAGCTCCAGGTGCTGCGT
>DATMBT010000097.1:0-3159 GCA_035559475.1 Gemmatimonadaceae bacterium | reverse complement strand
GCGTGGTGGTTGCAGGCGTGACAGCAATCGAACTGACCGTGGTGACCGTGCCGGTGACGGTGAACCCATCCTCGCCCGTAATGCCGCCGCTGGTCGCCCTGATCTTCGAACTGCCGGGGGCCAATCCCTTGACCATGCCCGTCGCGGACACGCTCAGGATCGCGGGGTTTTCGGAGGTGTACGTGATCGTACGGCCTGAGAGCACGTTGCCGCTGGCGTCGTACAATGTCACGGAGGTCTGCACGGACTCACCAACAGTGAGGCTCTGCTTTGGCGCGTCGAGCACCGTCTTCGCGACCGGGGCGGCGAGTGTTGTCTTCACCGAAATGGATATGGATCCCGAGACGGTTCCGCTGCGCGCCATGACCGCGACCGTGCCACCGGCGACGGCCGTTACGAGCCCGTTCGCGTTGACCTTCACGACGCTCGTGTCGAGGCTCGACCACGTGACCGTGCGTCCCGTGAGGACGTTGCCATTCGCATCCTTGAGCGTGGCGGTGGCCTGCGTCTGCTGACCCGGATCGAGAACGACGTTGGGCGAGGTGACGACAATCGACGCGACGGCAACGACCGGCGCCGGCGTGACCGTGACGGAAATGCCGGCGGTCTTTCCTTCGATGTTCGCGGTAATGACTGTCGAACCATCCTCACGCGCTGTCACGAGACCAGTGCTGGAGACCGTCGCGATCGCCGGGTTCTGGCTGGACCAGGTCGCGGAACGTCCCGCCAGCACCTGCTGGTTCGCGTCGAGTGCCTCTGCGACCAGCGTTGTCGTTGCTCCCATCTGGATGGAGGCCGATGCCGGCGAAATCCGGACCGAAGAAACCGAAGTGCCTCCGACCGATGCGTTGACCGATGCGCTGAGAAGTCCACTCGTCGCCGTGATCGTCGTCGTGCCTGACGAGTAACCGCTCATCAACCCCGTCGACGAAATCGCCGCGACCGTGGTATTGGAGGACGTCCATGCGACAGCCTGCCCCGTCATCTCAACCTGGTTCTGGTCGAACACGCGCGCGACAAGCTGGGCCTGCTGGCCGACGGTCACGCTTGGAGACGACGGCGTAATAGACATCGAAGAAGCCTTGCGGCCCTTCACGGTGAGTTGGGTGCTGGCGACGACACCGTCGATGATGGCGCTGAGAGTGACGTTGCCTTCCGCAATGCCCTTGACCTCGCCGGTGGAGTTCACCGTCGCGATCGAGGGATTGTTGCTCTGCCAGCCAATGGTCTTGCCGGACAATACCTGGCCGGATGCGTCAGTCGCCGTGGCGACGGCCTGGATTACCTGGCCGACCAGCAGCGTCGAGACCGGAACCGAGAGGTTCACGTTCACCGCCGCGGGGCTCATCACGTTGATGGTCGCGCTGCCGGTCCGCGAGTCACTCGTGGCGGTGATTACCACCGACCCGGTGCCGACGCCCGTTACGAGTCCATCCTGTGTGACGGTGGCCTTGGAGAAATCAGTACTGCCCCACCGGATGGCATCGCGGACTTCGCGACCCTGGTCGTCACGCAGTGTTGCCTTGAGGGTCAGGGTCTCACCACGATAGATGCTGGCGGTGCCGGGCGTGAGCGTGACCGATGCAACGGGCGACCTGAAGACCTTCAACTCGCTGTTGCCCCTGCGCTCCAGGGCCTCAGCCATGATGGACAGGTCTCCTGCTGTCTTCAATAGAAGCCGGCCCTGGGCAACGAATTCGGCCGCCGACGGATCGCTGAGACTCCAGTTGACGGAATTGACCGCGACAACCTCACCCGATCGGGTGCGAACCGTTGCCGTGAAGTCGATGGTGTCGCCGACGGCGACAGTCGCGGCATTCGGCTGCACATCGAGAATGAGGTCGTTCTCAGTAACGAGGATCTGCGCCGTGTCAGCTGCGCCATCGGTCGACGCAACGATGGACGCCACGCCACGCGCTACCGCGGTGACGAGTCCATTGGAAACCGTAACGATGTTCGGGTCCGTTGAGGACCACGCTATCGTGGCTGCCTTGGGGAGACCGTTTTGGTCGGTCACCCTCGCCGTCAGCAACTTCGACGTCGATTCGGGAATGGTGTCAGCGTTTGCTGACAGCGACAGCGTCAACCGCGAATCAGAATTCGGCGCGGTTGAGTTGGTATCATCCCCGCTGCAGGCAGCAAGAACAAAAACGACGGCGGCAACGTGCCGGAGCGTCAAGCGCATCGATGCTTCTCCAGTAGACCGTTCGGCGGCTCGACTGGCGTAGCTGCATCGTTGCGATGCGCAGTAGCCTCGTAGCTTTGCGTCCCAGCCTTTCGACTGGTTTGCCGTATCGGGGCCTCGAAGGAGGCACCAGCGGACATCGGTTGGCTTTCTGTCTCGCTATCAAGACGAGACATTGGAGCCAGGTGTAACGCGTTGTCGCATAACGCGATACGCGACACGATCGGGTTGACGTGGCTTACACGTGTTGCGTGTGCCGTGTCACCGATTCGGGTGTAGTGGGAGCATGTGCTGTCATCCCACAGTCGCATTCCATCATGACTCGTGTCATCGGCACGTTCGTTGCGCGACGGAGCGACGGAAGCAATGGTGTTTCGGCAGAGCAGGTGCAGCCGGAATCCCGGTCCATCAGTGCGAACCGGAAACCGCCGATTCGCGCCAGGGGCGCTCGAGCGTGGCTGGTACGTCGGCCCCGCGTTCGGGCACTCACTGGTAACTTGAGACAACTGCGTGCGTCTTGGTCCAGAGTGATACTTGCGGCTAGGTACAGCGTGCTACTTTCGGCGGGGTGTTTGTACAACGTTCCGGCGGCCTCGTGCAGTGACTTACCGCACACTGCCGCACGAATTGTTAGGCACCCGCGAGTTTTTTTCGCGAGAAACGCCTCACCATGTGAGTGCGTTAATTGAGTGCGATGTGTTTGTGTTAATGCGCGCGGTCGATGCATTGCGTGATCGCGAAATCATCGAGGTTGGTGACTTGAAATGAGGCAGTCGATCCGGGGGTGGCGGAGTGCGCGAGCGGCGCGTGGGAACGCGCCGCCGCCGGCGCGCGCAGAAGTTTTCGTGCCAACACCGATGGTGGGCGCGCCCCCTGACATCCAGCAGGAGCGCCTTCGCCTGGGGCTGGGGCTCGTTGCCCTCGTGTTCTGGCTCTGGCTGATCCACTCCTACAAGATCGCCGGCGGCGACATC
>DATMBT010000096.1:0-4181 GCA_035559475.1 Gemmatimonadaceae bacterium | reverse complement strand
CAGGTCCGTCAACCTGCTTTCGTGGCGCGGATCAAGATGCTGGACCAGCACGAACGCCATCCCGGTGTCGGGCGGCAACGCCGCCAGGAGCTGGCGGAACGCTTCGAGTCCACCCGCTGATGCCCCAATGCCGACGACCGGAAACGGAACGTGGGCGTCCTGCTCGCCAAATGGCCCGGCGGACATCTCCGGGTTCGGTTCGTCGGTTTCGGATTGGGCGACTACATCGGTCATCGAAGTGGACTGAACCGGGCGCTGCTCATGCCTGGTCTAAACCATAGCACTTACGCCCGGCTTTGGCGCCACGAATGCAGACGTTTTCCGCGCGGACTCAACCAACTGGGACGCTTCAATTCTCCACCCGCACCTCATCGGGCTGGAGTCGAGTCAATACGGGGCCGGTCCAGCCGTTTTTGTGCGCGGGCACGACGCTTCGTTTCCCGTTGGCGGAGAATCGACTCCGCTCCCTCGTGATCGCTTCGGGTTCCACGCCCATGGTCCCGTTCACGGTCTGTTCTTTGGACTGGATGAGCAGGTGGTCGACTGCCTCAACGCCTTGCAGGCACGAGTGGTCCTGATTCGAGACCTCATACTTCCAGGCACCAAAACGTCCGCGGCTCAGGATCCCTTTCTCTTCCAGCGCGGGCAGGACGATATCAAGGACGGCGTCACGCCCGCGCCACGGCGTGGGATATCCATGCTCGAGCCGGCGGTGAAAGCGCGTTACGATCGGTGTGGACTCGTCGATGAAGCCGACCTTACGGAACCCGGCGATGACGTCATCAACCATCGTGGCGATGTTCACCGGCTTGAACACCGACTCGCTCACCTCGGCCATCAATGACCACTGCCGACCGGGGCTCGCGACGTTGAACGGCGAGTAGTTGCTGAAGAGCGTGACGCGATAAAACGGCGTGTCCTCTTCCGGGAAGTACATCCAGCATTTCGACGTGAGAGCAGCCGGCGGCTTGCCCGTAAAGCCGATGCCGACGATGTGGCTCGACGAATGCACGAACTGCGGCGCGAAGTGAGCCAGTTCGGGACAATCAGTCAGGGATCGCAGGAGCTGGTCGAGCGGGATGGTCGAGATCAGGCGGTCATAGGGGAGCGACGAGCCGTCCTCGCAAAGGACGCGGCGGGCCGACGTGTCGATGCGCGCCACGCGCGTGCCGAGGCTGATCCGCTCAAAGGGCAGTTGCGAGGCGATCGACGTCCAGATGGCGCCCGTGCCACCGCGCAACGGGAACCGGAAAGTCGCGTTAGGCCCCCAGCTCACATCGTCCTTCCGGTGCACCAGGTTCGCCAGGATCCTCGCCAGGTCCACTGGCGCAACGCGCTCGCCCATCCAGCCGACGCCGAGCGCCGACGGTGGGTATGCCCACACCTTCAGGTTGTAGGGGTACATGAAGGTCTCGCACAAGCCGCTGCCGAAATACCGCATCAGCCAGTCGGCAAAGGTCCTGGGCGGCTCCCCGTTCGGCGCGCGATGCGCCTCGACGAGGCCGGCCAGGCACTTCACCAGCTCGTCCGGCGGCAGGCGCCAGATGTTGTTCTGGAGCGGATACGGAATCCACCGTTCCCGCATCCACACCCACGCCTCGCGCTGGTGCTCCACCCACTGGTCGCCTAACGCTTGCACGAGCAGGCGATCAAAGTACTTCCAGTGCGAGAAGATCACGTGCCCGCCGAGGTCCCAGGTGAACCCGGCATCGTCCCGCACCGACATGGAAAGCCCGCCGGGGCGCTCGGACGACTCCAGGAGCATCCAGTCATGATGACCGTGCTCCTGGAGGCGCCACGCCGCACTGAGTCCGGTCGGGCCGGCTCCGAGAATGACGATTCGCATCTCAGGACACCACGGGCGTTACTTCAACGGTACGGCTCACCGATTACCTCCGGGTCCTCGTGCGACTGCTCTTCGAGACCGCGCGACGCCGCGTAGCGTCGGACGCGGAGTCTGCGTACGGTTCCCCGTTCCCGTCGCGGGCATCGCGCTCAGCGAGTGCGTTGATGCCGCCTTCGGCCAGCTCGTTCAGCGTCTGGTCGGCCTTCTTTTCCTCCGCGAGGGTCTGCTCGAGCAACTGGAGCGCTTCGGTGTGCCCCATCATGCGAGCGTATTCACACACGGCCCCGTACGACGCGATCTCGTAGTGCTCCACCTTCTGCGCCGACACGATGATACCCGCGTCCATCACGTCCGGATCGGCATCTTCCTTCAGGAACGACTTGCCCTCCTCGAGAAGACCCTGCATGCCCGCGCACTTCTGGCCGCGAGGAGACTCGCCGAGCGATTCCATGACCTGTTCGAGTCGGGTCACATGTTCCTCGGTCTCAGCCAGGTGGTTGTCGATCGCGGTACGCAGCTGATCGGATGTGGCGTTCTTCGACATTTTCGGGAGCGCTTGCACGAGTTGGCGCTCGGCGCTGTACAGGTCCTTCAACTCATGGACCATAAGGTCGTGCAGGGTAGCGAGGGACATGGTGCCTCCGATTTCCGCAGGAAGGACAGTTGTGGTCGCTCGCCCGCCGGCGTTTCTGCCTGCGAAGCGTGAAGCTAATCTCCCGCTGGCGCACGCCGCGCAACATTGACCGCAGGGGGAAACCCTTTTCAGTCCCGACGGGAGATCAGTGCGCGTGCGTCACTTCACGCGGCCGGCGTGGATCGTTAGGCGCCGCGGTATGGCTCCACACCAGCACCCTTCGCCACAACAAAAACGGAGCTGCCTCATCAGCAGCTCCGTTTCGCCCAGCGGCGTCGATGCGCTCACTCAGCGCTCAGTACCCTTCTTCTTCCCCTCACTCCGGCCTCCCCCCTCCATCGACCCCTGGCCACCGCGTCCACTCTCCTCACGCTGCTCTCCCTGCCGGGCACGGTCAGTGGTGCCCTGGCTCCGCTGTGTACGTTCGTCTTCATCACGGCGGTTCGAGCTCCCGCCCCGGGTACCCTTGGCGTTCTTCCTGTTTTTCGCCATCGCTCGCTCCATCTGAGGAAGCACCGTTGCGGTGCGGCTCCATCATACGCAGTCGCGAGAGGCGCACACATCCCGCGCAAGGTGTACGTCTACGTGCACCATCGGCGCTAAGTGATTGGTGTTGCCCGGCCGCTGGTAGTACGCGAGCTAGTCCCAAGAGAGAACTTGTTCCGGGTCACGTCAGGGCGAGAGCTTCCGCGCTCCAAACAGACAGTACCGCACGAGAGGAACGAACTTGTTCGAAGACGATGCGGAGTCCCTGGCATATCCGCGCCCACTCCTGCGGCGCAAACGATGGACCAGCCTTAACGGGCCCTGGTCCTTTGCGATCGATGCCGAAGCGGTGTGGACCGACCCGGGCAGCGTCGTGTGGGATCAGGTCATCGAAGTTCCCTTCGCCCCCGAAACGAGGCGCAGCGGGATCAACAAGAACGGACTGTACTCGGCGGTGTGGTACCGACGTGAAGTTGATGCGCCGGCACCGCCGGATGGCGAGCGACTGATCCTCCGCTTTGGTGCGATCGATTACCACGCCACCGTCTGGCTTGGCAGCATCAAGGTGGGCGAGCACGAAGGCGGCTACACGCCGTTCTCATTCGACATCTCGGAACTGATCCGTGCCGGGCATCGCACGCTGACGGTGCGCGCGTATGACAATCCCCTCGACCTCGAACAGCCGAGGGGGAAACAGGACTGGGAGCTCGTGCCGCACCTCATCTGGTATCCGCGCACGACAGGCATCTGGCAAACGGTCTGGCTCGAACCGCTCCCATCCGCATTCATCGAACAGGTCTCGTTCACGCCGAACATGGATCGCTGGGAAATCGCCATGCACGTCACCATCGACGGTCGCGTGCGATCCCCACTGCACCTCACAACGCGACTGCAGGTCGGCGACCAATTGCTGGCCCAGGACAGCTACCTCGTACTCGGACAGATCGTGCACCGGCGCATTGCGCTGTCGGACCCGGGCATCGACGACTCCCGCAATGACCTGCTCTGGAGTCCGGCGTCACCGACGCTGATCACCGTACGGCTGCAGCTCTGGGCGGATCGCGGCGAGCTGATCGACGAAGCCGAGAGCTACACCGCCCTGCGGTCGGTGACGGTTCAAGGCGATCGGTTTCTGCTCAACGGCCGGCCTTTCCCGCTGCGGCTGGTGCTGGATCAAGGCTACTGGCCGGAGACGGGCCTCACCGGGCCGAACGA
>DATMBT010000095.1:0-6965 GCA_035559475.1 Gemmatimonadaceae bacterium | reverse complement strand
GATCAATCCAGGGCCGGCGAAGCAATGGGAATGGCAATACGCCGGAATCCCCTGATCCCTGTCAGGATTGGCACTGCCACGAATGGGATGTGGCCGAAGAACTGCACCCACCAGCGGTACGTGACTGTTGGTGGCCGCCCGGTGAACGAAGGAATCAGGATGAACGACATGAATATCCAGATGCACGGTCCGTACACCGCCGCAACGGCCAGCAGGCCGGCAGGCGTCCCAACAACACGCCGCAGCCAACCGAATGTGAGATAGAGGCCAAGGAAGAGGGTGGACCACGTGAACGCGACGCAGATGTGGAGCCCGATGCCAATCATCGTCCACCGCGTTCCGCCGCCTATCGCCGTGGAGCCGAACGGCACGCTGGCCACGCCCTGCCAGAGTCGGGCGAACGTCGAGTGGTAGAACACGGTCACGAGCACGCTCGAGAACGTGAAGTCGACGATCGCGGTGAGTGCGCCGGCGCGAGCGAGTCGAATGAATGCATCGCTGCCAGGACGTGATCCCTGGTTGGAGTATGCCGGCATGTTGAACTCACTGGTCGCGGGATTCGTGAACTTCCCGGCCGCAACCCAGTGAGACAACTGCTTGTCCCGTTCGGTGCAATGACTGCGGCGTGCGACGCTACCGGGGTTTCGCGAGGTAGCGGTGAACCCCTTGAATCCCGCAAACTTGTAACACGCGGACGGACGCGACATTACGCGGACACGGGCGTTCTTGATCGCGTTCCTGGTGCGCCGCGGCTTGGGCGTGGCACCAGATGATCCAGGCTCCGGATGGCGGTGAGGTATTGTGGTGGCATGAGGAGCCGCTGAATGTGCGAGCGCAACCCAGAGCGGCCAAGCGCTGGATAGATCCGCATGAGTGGCCGCAACCACTCTGCTGAATTCAGCCCCAGTAGACCACGCACGCGTTCCGGAAGCAGGATCGCCTGGATCTGCAACAACATTTCATACCGCCAGGGGCCGAGGTGATCGCGGTACTGCGCATACAGCGCATCGGTGCCATTGCTGTGAAGCAGATCCCGGTGCAGGTGGCCTTCGCGATCTTCTCTCCACGCGTTGTAAGACGTCGGCAGGCCAGGGATCTGCAGGCCAGTACCTACGCGGTGGAACACGTCGTAAAGCTCGCGTTGCTCGTCCACAGTGAGGGGACGTGCAAGCAACTCATGCGCCCTCTCCGAATAATCGATGAGCATGTACAGCACGTCGCGGTGCGCCCACTCAGGAATGGGGTGGCCGCGCTGACGCTCGATCGACCCGTGAACCGCGCGGATCCTGTCGAACGTGCACGACGCGGTCAGTTCATCCGCAAAGACGATTTTTTGCGCGTAGCTCGCCGTCGCGAAGAGCCGGCCGATCGGATCGCCCGGCAGTTTCCCCGTGAAGAACAGCCAGTCGACTGCACGATTGAGCGCGAACTCGGCGGCACAGCCGGCGAAGGTCAGGAGCACCATGTCTCCGTCCCCCCAGATCCTTCGCACGATGGAGCCACGAGCCACGAAATCCGTCATCGACATACTTTAAACTACAAAGTACTTGTCGCTGTCGCAACCGCGCCGTCAGTGGACGTCAGGCCACTATGGATTGCACACGAAGCTCTTCGACCACACGCATCAGTGTCTTGAGATCCACTGGCTTGACGAGGTGTCGGTCAAAGCCCGCTGCGAGGGCCCGTTCGCGGTCACCTGGCTGCCCAAATCCAGTTACGGCAACCAGTCGGAGTCTCGCTCCAAGTTCGTCCAGGCCTCGTAACTGCACCGCGAGTTCATAGCCATTCATCTCCGGCATCTCGATGTCGAGGAGCGCGATACCCGGCCTGAATTCCCTGGCGATCTTCATCGCTGCTGCGGGATCGAATGCGACCACGACGTCGTAGCCATGATGGACCAGGCCAGCATGAAGGGTCTCGGCAGCGTCACGATTGTCGTCCACGACGAGAATTCGATCGCGCTGACCGAGTGCACGACGCGGCCGCGTCGGTGTTGGCGCAGCAAGCATCCGTTCCGGGACAGCCACTGCCGGGAGTTCGACCACGAACTCGCTGCCTTTCCCCACGCCATCGCTCCTGGCGAACACCCTGCCACCGTGCTGGCGAACCAGGCTTCTCACAATGGCGAGCCCAAGGCCAAGTCCGTCGCGCGTTCGGTCCAGGCTCTCCGGTCGTTGCACGTAATCGTCGAAGATCGTATCCAGCATTTCCGGTGAGATGCCGATTCCTTCATCGCGCACAGACAGCCTGACGAAGCCCTCTTCAGTCCTGGCGTCAACGATGATGGTCGAGCCCTCGTCACTGAACTTCGCCGCGTTGACGAGAAGATTCGTGACGACCTGTGTCAGGCGCTCAGGATCGGCGCGCACGCCGAATATTCCTCTCGGCATCTCCATGCGCAGAGAGTGATGGCGCTGTTCCAGCACCGGACCCACGGTATCGAGGGCTCGCACCAGAATCGCCGCCAGGTCCACGTCTTCCAGGTGCAGCTGAACCTTCCCGGACGTTATGCGCGATACGTCAAGCAGATCGTCGACCAATCGCCGCATGTGAGTGACCTGGCGCTCCAGGATATCGATTTCGTTTCCCTGGACACCGCGAAGTCTCATGAGCTGGAGTGCCGTCAGCATGGGCGACAGCGGGTTCCGCAACTCATGACCAAGCACCGCAAAGAAAGCGTCCTTCTGGCGGCTCGCTTCCATTGCCGTTTTTTCAGCCTGGACGCGATCGGTGATGTCGAAGGCGATTCCACCGATGAGGACCGACGTGCCATCCTTGGCAGGAATCGGAAACTTGCTGACCACGGAGTGATGAAGGACGCCATCGTCATGCATGAGAGATTCGACGACCTGCATTCCTGACGGACGAGCCACGGCACGCAAGTCGTTTTCCCGGAACCGAGCGGCAGTTTCCGGCGGGAAGACCTCCTCATCAGTCTTACCGTAGAGTTGCGCGCTGGACATGCGGAAGGCTTTTTCGGCGCCGTGGTTCGCGTAGACATATCGGCCGTCGGAATCCTTGATCCACGCCAGGCCCGGGAGGTTCTGCATGAATCGCGCGAAGCGCTGCTCGCTGTCTTGCAGCGCTTGCTCCGCCAACTGGTGCTGCAGCACCACGGCCGCCTGATTGGCAGCGACGGTGAGAAAGAGCTGGTCCGCCTGCCCAGGGAACTCGCCGTTCGGCGAACCCGCCACGAGGAACCCGCAATCGCCCATCACGCCGACGGGAGCGATTGCCACCTTCATCGATCCGCTTCCGAAGACGTTGTCGACAGTCTGGACCTGAGTATTCGTCTGGAGAAATGACTCAAGGACCTCGCCAATCTTCTGCATCATCCGAGGTGCCTCGACGCCGTCGTGCGTCCGCACCACTTCAACCGCTTTCCCGGTCGGGCTACGCAGACACACGCACGCAAAGCGCACCGGCAGGGAACGGAGGACGGCGCGACACAGGTCCTCGGCGATCGACTGCGGGGCGTTTGCATCCCACACTGCGGACAACGTGGAGAGGCCCGTCAGCGCTTCGACGATACGGCTCGGGGAGTTGGAGTCGTGCGGGGGCCTGGTGGTGTCCATCCGTCCTCGGCGTGCTGAAAAACCACGCAAAGCGTTCGCTCGCGCAAATAATCTGCGCGGAGCCACGCGGAACTTCCACCACGGCCCGTGGCGTTACTCTGAGCGGAGCGTGACCGCCGGGTCCACCGCTGCTGCGCGACGCGCAGGGGCCCAGCACGCCAGGGCAGCGACGCCGCCTAACAATGTGATCACGCCAACGTAGGTCGCCGGGTCGGCACGCGTTATTCCGTACAGCAGGGTCTCGAGCAGCCGGCTCGTCGCGGACGCGCCGGCAACGCCAATCGCGACCCCGATCGCAGTGAAGAACAGGCCGCTCCCCAGGACGCCCCGCACGATATCGCCGCGGGTGGCGCCGAGCGCGGCGCGGATGCCGAATTCACGCGTGCGCTCCGCCACGAGTCCCGAGACCACTCCATAGAGACCCACCGCGGCCAGCAGCAGCGCGGCAATCGCGAACGTCCCGTAGATCACCGACGCGAATCGCCGGTCGGATCCGGTTCTCCAGATGAGCTGCTCCATCGTCGCCACGCGCGTGATTGGCTTGTTGCGATCGACGGACCACACCGCGCGCCTGACGGCATTCGTCAACGCGGACGCGTCGCCGCTGGTGCGCACCACCAGCGACTGCACCGGGTCCACCCAGCGCCACTGGGCACTGGGGACATAAAACGCTGCTGTGTTCTCCGACGCGAGTGACTGCTGCTTCACGTCACCCACCACGCCAACCACCGTCCCCCAGGGCCGCTCGCCGTCACTCTCGGGTCCGAACCGCACCTGTTGCCCGATCGGGTCCGCGTTGCCGAACGTCTGGCGAGCAAGCGTTTCGCTGATCAGGAATGATTCCGGCGCGTCCACGCGATCCGTCGCGTCGAGCAGGCGCCCTCGCAGGAGTGGAATGCCCATGACCTCGACGTAGTCCGCCGTGACGGAGTAGCGCATTGCGGCGCCGTCTTCGCCAGCCTCCCGCTCGGGAAAAGCAGCGAACTTGTAGCCGTAGGCGTCGAGGTCCCCGCTGAGTGGCAACTGGCTCGTGAACGCCGCGTCCGTCACTCCCGGCACACTGCGCACCGCGTTCGCGACCTGCTCGTAGAAATCGAGACGCTGCTGGTCGGTCCGATTGCGATCGGCGGCGTCAACGACCTGCATCGTGAGCACGCGATCGGCCCGAACGCCAGGCGACACGGCGAACAGGCGATCGAGACTGCGCAGCAATAGCCCGGCCCCGACGAGCAGCACGAGTGCGAGCGCGACCTCGGAGGCAACCAGCGCGCCGCGCGCCGCGCCACGACCACTCGCGACGGTTCGTGACACGCCCTGCATGCCGCTGCGCGCATCGGCGCGAGACGCGCTGAGCGCGGGCAGCAGGCCGACCGTGACGCCAACGACCGTGGTGACGACCAGGCCGAACACGAACGCCGCCGCGTCCACACGAATCAGGTCCACGCTCGGCAACCCGGGAGGACTGAGCGCTCTGAGTGCGCCGACGCCCAGCTGGGCGACGAAGAACGCCAGCGCGCCGCCGATCATCGCCAGGATCACGCTTTCGGTGAGGAGCTGGCGCACGAGGCGCCTGCTTTCGGCGCCTAACGCCGAGCGAAGGGCGAATTCTGCGCGACGCCGGCGGCTGCGGGCGAGCAGCAGGTTGGCCACGTTCACGCACGCAATCAGGAGCAACACCGCGGCTGCGGCGACAATGGCGATCAGGGCGGGACGGGCGGCTGCCGTGATGTCCTCCTGGAGTCCGCGCACGAGCAAGCCGTCATCGAGCGACGCCCAGGGCACTCGCGGGAAGTCAGCGAGTGGTTGCGAGGCGATCGAGGCCAGCTCGCGCCTTGCGGCGTCCACGCCAACGCCGCGCTTCAATCGGCCGACGATCCGGTAGTGATGGCCCCACTCGCGGGAGTTGGGTGACGCGCGCGGCTGTGCCTGGAGCGGCGCCCAAACGTCCGTGGCGGCCGCCATCATGTCGACGAATCCCGGTGGCATGATGCCCACCACCGTAAAGAGCTCGCCGTTGAGTGTGATCGAAGCGCCAACCATCGAGTTGTCACCGCCGAAACGACGCTTCACCAGCCGGTCACTGAGGACCGCCACCCCGGCCGTGCCAGGCACATCCTCGGCGCTGTCGAACGTGCGACCAGCGATGGGCAGCACACCTAACGTATGGAAGTACGACGCGCTCACGCGCTGTCCCTGGAGCCGTTCCGCTTCGTCGGTACCCGTAAGCGAAGGACGCCAGAGATCGGCGGCGCTCAACGTCTCGAACGAACGACTGCGACTCGCAAGCTCCTCAAAGGTTCCGTACGTCGGCTCTGCCGGTGCGCCCGACTGGGCTCGATCGCTGATGGACACGATGCGTTCCGCGCCGGGATAGGGCAGCGCACGGAACAGGATGGGATTGACGGCGCTGAAGATGGCGGTCGCGGCACCGATCCCCAGGGCAAGCGTGAGCGCGGCGACCACGGTGAAGCCGGGATCACGACGCAGGCGCCGAAGTGCATAACGCGCGTCGCTGAGCAGGGTGTCAACGCCGTGCTCCCAGCCGGAGGCACGGACGTGCTCCCGAGTCGCAGTGATGCTGCCGATTTCGACGGTCGCTCGCCGGAACGCCTCCTCGTAGGACAGGTTCTCGCGCTCGAGTTCACGAGTCCGGCCCTGGACGAAGTCGCGAATCTCGTTGTCCATGTCCGCGTCCACGCGCGCCGGGGAGAACAACGCGGCGACGCCGCGCCGGATCTGTCGCAGCAGGCCCATCATGCCTCCGTGCGCAGCAGGCGGTTGATGGCGGCGACTCGGCGGTCCCAGACCGTGGTCTCGACGCTCAGTTGCTTCCGGCCGGCGCGCGTGAGGGAATAGAACCGTCCACGGCGCCCGTTTTCCGTCTCACGCCACTCGGCGTCCAGCAGGCCGGCGCGCTCGAGCCGGTGCAGCGCGACGAGCAACGAACCCGCATTCACCTTGAACACGCCGCGCGAGATCTGCTCCACGCGCCGCGCGATGCCGAACCCGTGCATCGGCGCGAGGCTGAGCGTCTTGAGGATGAGCATGTCCAGCGTGCCCGAGATGACGTCGGTACTCTGCTCGTCCACGGCAGCTCCACTTGATAGTCATATGGAGGCTATGTGTTGCTCCATATGATTGTCAAGAGGAGCCACGCTCGAGTCGCCGGAAACGTTCATGTGTCCCATTCAACTGACGCATCATCGAAGACGGCCGAAAAACAGGAGATAGCCGTCGGCGTCCTTGACCTCGAAACCACGCAAACCGTCATCAGTGTCTTTCAGTGGGTCGAAAAACTCCACATGGCGCGAAGCGAATTCGGCCGCCAGTGCGTCAGGATCCGGGACGCTGACGAACGCATCCCAGCGGGCAATACCTTGTTTGATGTCT
>DATMBT010000094.1:0-2377 GCA_035559475.1 Gemmatimonadaceae bacterium | reverse complement strand
GGCGCCACGCTGAGTATGGTTCGTGATACCGCCTCCCTATGGGAATGGCAAAGGCGACTTCGCGGTGAGAGGAGCGTGACTCCTCCGGTGCCGCAACAGGACGCCAGTAGCGCAGAAGCCTGAGGATCGGCAACCAGCGTTGAGCCCGACGAAAGAGCCCCTGAACACCGGTGGCCAGGTCGCGCAGAAGTTGACCCGACAAAACTGAAGGGAGCAGCGGGCGCGCAAGAACGCGCCGTGCCTAACAACCCGACCAGATCGGGCGTGCTGCACCCACGGCTTCAATACGTACTGCAAGGCGCCACCATGCACAGGTCTGGACGCGGCATGCCCGGCATCGAGTCTCCGCCGGTCGTCCACCGCAGGAAGGTCCACGCAGCACCAGGAGCTCCAATGGAGAATGACATGTCATACAAGTTCATCGCACTCGGAGTCGCCGCGTTGGTCGCCGCGTCGCCAGTTCAAGCGCAACGTCGCGGAACGGTGGAGCTGGGCGCTTTCGGCGGGGCGACGTCGTACGACAACAGCCTGAGCATCAACAACGGAACCGGGGGCGGCCTGCGCATCGGTGCCTTCCTCGATCCTCGCTGGGCAGTCGAATTCGATGGCAGCGGCATGGGTGCGGGCAGGCCCGTTGGCTTTCCGGAAGACGTTCATGTGACGTCGCTGTCCGCCCGCCTCGCCCTGACGCCGGTTGTCACCGGGAGGCTGTCGTGGATCATCAGCGCCGGTGGAGTACACACGGACTATGGCACGCAATCGAGTTATGGCGTGAGTGGACTGCTGGGCGCGAAGCTGGCCCTCGGCGACCGCGTGGCACTTCGCCTGGATGCCATCACGGATTACATGCCGGATCGCAAGGACATCAACACCGGGTTCCGCGCTGGGTTCAGCGTCTTTCGCCATCCGGTAACCCGCACACAGACGGTCACGGTGGTCGGTCCGCCGGCTCCGGCCGTTATGCATCAGGATTCCGTGAGCGCTACTGAGCAGCGGCGCCTCCGGTTGGTCGACGCGAATTACAGCGCTCTTCGTGATTCTCTGTCACGTCCAACCCTGCTGAAGCCGACGCCGACTTCTTCCGCCGCGTCGCTTGCGACGATGCGTGAGATGATCCACTTCAAGACCGATAGTTCCCTTCTGAGCGACTCGGCGAAAGTGACGCTCGACAGCAAGATCGCGATCTTCAGGGACAACCCGGCGATGCGCATTGTCATCGTGGGCAATACCGACGAACGCGCGACGGATGCCTACAACCTGGCGCTTGGTGGACGCCGAGCCGATGCGGCCAAGGCGTACCTCGTGAGCAAGGGCATTGATCCGATCCGCATCGAGATCGCCAGTCACGGTGAGTCGCAGCCGATTGCGACGGGAACATCAACGGACGCCCAGGCGCAGAATCGTCGCGCCGAGTTCCGTCTTCTGGTGGCGTCGGATTACCTGCTGCCGCCGAAGATGTAAGGTGTGCTCCGGGGGCCGAGCATCAGCCTCCTGGGCAGAGGAGCAGCGGGCGCGGGAAACCGCGTCCGGCTGCATTCCCCCTGATGGAGAATCCAATGAGGACGATGATACTTGCAGTGCTCGCGTTGTCTGGTGCGGTCGGGTGCAGCGGCGGGGATCTGGACGCCGCAACGAACGACAGCAGCCGCAGCCTCGAACTCCTGCCGACCGACACTTTCGCGGCTTTCAATGATCGGCCGCTTGCCGCAGCACCTGCCATGCGAACCCTGGCCATCGGTTCGCGCATCAATGGCTCATGGGGTCGAACCATTAATTCGAGCAGCACCAAGGAGGGCGAGACCGTCACGGTCATAGTCACGTCCGACGTGAAAGATGCTCGTGGGCGCGTGGTCATCCCGAGTGGAGCCACGGTTGACCTGCTCATCACGGATCTCGAGCCGGCGACGAGCCGCAGCGATCCGGACGGCAAGCTTGCACTCAGCGTGACCTCGACGACGATCCGCGGAAAGACTTACACCCTGCAGGGTGCGGTCACTTCGGTACCGCACACGCTGAAGAGTCACGGCATCGGGACGTCCGAAGCAAAGAAGGTTGGCATCGGAACGGCCGTTGGCGCGGTCGTCGGTCAGGTGATCGGCAAGGACACCAAGGCCACCGTCATTGGCGGCGCCGTTGGCGCCGTGGCTGGGGCCGCAGTCGCCCGTGAGACCAAGAACCGCGATCTCGTCGTGACCGTCGGAGCCCCGGTGGTTATTACGCTCACCGGTCCATTCACGATCGACGTTCGCTGACTTAAGGAACTGCTCGCGGGAATAGGTCCGGTCGAACGGCTACGCCGGCTTGGTGCTTCAGTATCTTCTTCGCCGCCACCTTTGCACGGAAGCCAATGAGCCAGTTTGTCTGGACGGCGTGTTTT
>DATMBT010000093.1:0-4295 GCA_035559475.1 Gemmatimonadaceae bacterium | reverse complement strand
GAAATCGATCACCAGAAACTGGGCTCGCTTCTCAGCGAGGGCGACGAGCAGCATGTCCGAGTAGAGACCTGCTCGACCTGCCACGGTTATCTCAAGACCCTTTTCACCCTCACCACCCTGCCCTTCACCACCCTCGCGGTGAAAGACATGGCCACGGTCTCCCTCGACCTCGCGGCACGCGATCGCGGCTACGCGCGACCCGCGCACCCTGGCTGGCCGCTTCGCGTTGAGATCGCGCCATGACGCTTACGCCAGCCGAGCTCTGTCGCGGTCTGCTTGGAGCGCTCGATGCAAGCGAGGGTCGGCGCAAGCGTCGCGTGCGCAACACCAATGCGGACAGCATTGGGCTCGCCATTCAGCGCGGCATCCTCGAAGCGGTCGTGCGTGACGCACCCGCGCCTGACGAGTTCGAGGCCTGGTTAATGGCTCGATGCGAGGCCGAAGGCGTCGCCGACGGCGCGCAGCGCGCGATGGCGCTCTTCGTCTGGGATCAGTGGCAACTCGCGTTGCAAGCGCCTGATGTGCAGGCATGGATTCTTGCCGGCGGTCATTCTGACGATCGCGAATCCGGCGCCGACCAATGAAGTGGTGCGTCGCTCTGTTGCTGCTTTTTGCAGCGTGTACCCCCAGCGAAACCGACCGGGCACGTTACCGGCAGGAGCGTGATTCACTGCTCACGACTGACGTGGTGAAGGAGCTGTTAACGCCGACGTCCACCGGTCGGCTCATCTACGACCCGCCGGTGAACCTGTCGCGGGACTCGCTGCGCACCCCAGGGCAGCTGCGCCCTTACTGAACGACAACTCTGCCGTGCATGCCCGAACCGCGGGCGCCGTGGATCGAGCAATGGTACTCGTACACACCCGTCTGCAGTGTCACGGTTCGAATTCCCGAACTGGTGAGTGGGGTGTCGGCGGGCAACGTCCCTGGGCCGCTATCCCAGACCAGCGTGTGGCCGTGCGACGGAGTCGCCCAGCTGAATGTCACCACGCCGAACGCCACCGTGTCGGGCGTCGGCGCAAAGAAATCATTGGCGACGGTGATTGTCGTGCTGGAACCGCCACCTCCGTTATCGGGTGACGAGGAGTCGCTGCAGCCCGCGAGTGTGAGAATGGCGAATGCTCCGATCCAGAATGTGCGGCACATAACGAGAGCTCCATTGGTTGGTTTGGTGCGTTGGCGTTACTGGTACGCAAACGTGGCGCTTGTCTGGAATCGCTGTCCTGTGGTCGTGCCGTCCATCAGCACGCCTTCACCGTGCTTCGCGATGGGTCGTTTGCTGCTGTCGTAGGTGTACGTGTAGTCGATGTGGAAGTTGATGCCGTCGCCGTGGCGGGTGACGCCACCCGGATTCCCTATCTGCAGTCGCACTCCGGGCAACAGCACGAGGTGGTCAAAGAACTCATTGTGGATCAGGGTGAAGCCATCCACGTTGATCCCGTCGTCATACCGTTCGAACACATCGACGAACGTGGACGCGGTCTGCCCGGGAAACGGCAGCCGCTCGTCCATGAGTTCCGCCAGGTTGCCGCGTGAGTCGTACGCGAACGAAAGCCGCTTGTCGGGCTGGAAGACCTGGCCGAGACGCCGCTCGCGTTCCAGGGTGACGAGGCGGTCGCCCGCGTACGTCAGTCGAAGCCGCACATACACGCCCGTAGAGTCCGCATATGTGACCGCAGTGACCTTGCCGCTCTCCTCGTCATAGACATACGACAGTTGCTCGCGGACAAAACGCGTGCTCACCATGCCGCTGATCCGGTTACCAACGTACTGGATCTCGTATGTGCGCAGGTCCGAGGCAAACGAGGCGAACGTAACCTTGCCCGCCGAGTCGTATTCGAACCGGTAGTACGGTGATGGGAGAAAGGCCACCTCCATGTCCTTGAGCCGCACATCCGCGGGCGGCGGTGGCGGCGGAGGTGGAGGAGGTGAGGAGCCCGGATCAGTGGGCGCGGCGTAGTCGCCGGCGCAAGCCATCGCGGCGACAACAAGGAACAACATGAAACGGCGGAACACGGGACCTTCTCCTGACGTTGAAGGACGACTGATTCTCGTTATGCGAATGACAGAAACAGGACGGCACCGTGGCTCTCCACGGCGCCGTCCTCGCAGCACTTGCCTCACGGCACCAGCTTGTTGGTTGAATGGAACACGCCTTCCGGGTTCTCCTTCCAGACCCACGCATGCAGGGTCCAGAGCTGGAAACGCTGGTCCGCGAACCAGCCATCCTTGCCGCCGGGGAAGCCGTCGGGTGCTTTCTCGCTCAACTTGAGCGGCACGGCGTACTCCAGCGCCACCAGCGTCCTGGCGCCCCCCGGTTCCTCCTTGTACACCAGGATCTCGGGGCGCTCGGCGTCGAAGGTGGCGTCCAGCTGGGCCTCCTTCAGGAAATGCCGCCCCATGTTAGGCAGGACCACGTCGATGTCCTTGTAGCCATCCGCGAGCGCGTTCTGGATGTCCTTGTAGCGTGCCGTCGCGCGCTTGGCCTTCTCCAGCTCCTTCACCGGAAGCGGGTCGCTGGATACGGGTGCGACGTGATCATGCGAATTCTGTGACACAGCCGCGGATGCCGTGGCGGGCGCCGACTGGCTCCCGGCCGCGACGTAGGGACCGCGGCACGCCGTCAGTGCGACGGCGGCGATCAAGAGCAAACGGTAATGCATAACGATTCCTCTGTGTGGTAATAGTCAGGGTGTCTGGCGCCCGAGGGCCTGGCGAAGCAGCATGAGGTGATGGTAGCTGTGCCGGACGGCATGGTCCTCGAGCATGAACTGCGTCGTGATTGGCGCATCTTCGTACAGCGACGCGGGCGCCGCGCGATCGAGTTGTTCGTCACCCATGGCACGAATGGCGGCGGCGGCAGCGGCACCGTTCTGCTGGAGCAGCCGGAGCGCGTCTTCCTTCGTGACATCGGCATGGTCATTGGCGTGCGCCGCGTTCATGGCATGGATGTCGGCCACCGTCACGCCGGTGACCGGCTTGCCGTCGGCAAGGATCTGCGCCAGGTGAATCTCCGTCGGGAAGACGCTGGCGACGTGGTGGACTACGACGCCGACACTGCGTCCATCCTTCGGTACCGGGGTTTTCCATTCTGCCGTGGTGAGTTGATCGGCGAATGTGCTGAGCGCGCTCACGCCTCGTTCGAGGCGATCGGCAAGCGCATTGGCTCTGGTGTTCATGGCGTGTGTCCTGGTGAGAATGCGCGGGAAGCATAACGACTCTGCGCGGCGCGCAAGGGTTTGTAGTCCACCGTCCTACAGTGGACTTCCCGTCAGGCGGAGTGGCATTGGGCCTCACATCCGATGCCTGACGCGCGACCGTTGTTGATACCGTTCGCCACGATTCGGGCGGCACCAGTTGCAACTCCCGAACACGACCATGCGAGCGTCCACGACCGTGGCGCTCAGACCCTTTGTAGATGGAGAGAGATCATGCGTAGGATCGGATTTACCTGGGCTGCGATGGCGGCGTTTTTGGTCGCATGCAGCGATAACGACACCACCGCGCCGTACACGCCCCCGCCACCCCCGCCGCCAGCGCCCGTCGCGACCGTCGTCACGGCGTCAGGCGACATCACGGCCAAGGTGGACGAATTCCGCAATTCGTTAGGGGCCTCGAACGGCACCACCGCCGGCGAGCAGCCGGCCGGCCGCAGGGAGATCAACTGGGACGGCGCTGGCGCCAACCCGTTCAACAACAAGAACGATTTTCCGGCTGACTTCTTCAACCAGAACGTGAAAGCCGGTGCGATCTACACCACGAACGGCACCGGATTCCGGAACGACTCCCTGTCCTTCAGTGAAGTGAATCCGACGTACGCCGCGGAGTTCACTGCCTTCAGCCCCACCAAGATCTTCGCGCCCGTTGGCAGTAACCAGATGGATCAGTTGTTCCGCGTGGCCGGGCAGCCAACACCGGCGGTCGTTCGCGGCTTCGGCATTGTGTTCAATGACGTCGATGTTGCCGATAAGACGACGATCCAGTTGTTCGCCCAGGATGGATCCTCGCTGGGTACGTTCGTATCGCCAGTGCGGACGGACACCAAGGGGTCCACGTTCGTCGGTGTCAGCTTCACCGATGCGATCATCGCGCGCGTCCGCATCACGCTGGGGACCGGCGCCATGGGACCGGCCGTCAATGACATCAGTGCCGGTGGCACGGTGGACCTCGTGGTCCTCGACAACGTGATCTACGGCGAACCAAAGAAAGCATTCTAGCGCTGATCTTGGTACGTTTCCTCTCTATGAATGGCCCAGAACCCGTGACACGTCCGGCCGATCTCGAGAGCGAACCAT
>DATMBT010000092.1:0-6279 GCA_035559475.1 Gemmatimonadaceae bacterium | reverse complement strand
CATGATGGCCGTCTACTGGACGCCCTGGTTCCCGCCATTCCCACCAACGTCGATCGAAGAGGCGACGTGGCTCCCGCGTCACATCGTCGTAATGCTGTACGACGTGGTGGGCCTCCGCGAAGTGTGGCTCTTCGGCGCCGTGCTGCTCGCATCGTCGGTCCTGGCGTGGCGACAACGCCCCGCGGTCGGTGTGCTGCTACTGACGCCGATCGCCGCCCTGCTCGTTGCGACGATGCTCGGCCATTTTCCGTTCAGCGAGCGGTTGTTGCACTGGATGGTACCGATCTTCGCGCTCCTGTACACGGGGACGGTCAGTCGCGTGATGGACTGGCTGAGGACGCGTTCGCGCTGGCTGGAGCTGGCTCCCGCCGCGGTGATGGTCGGGACACCTGTCCTCAGCCTTGCCACGGCACCGCCGCCATTCATACGCGACAATATCGCCCCGGTGATCGAGAGGTTGTCCACCGAGGCGAGGGCGGGTGACGTGTTGTACGTCTACTGGGGGGCGTGGCACGCCTGGCATCACTATGGCCGTGCCATCGAACCAACGTTAGGCATGGTCGTTACCGGTGGCTGCGCGCTCGACTACCCGCGTGCCTTCCTGCGCGACGTGGACCAGTTGCGCGGGAAGCCGCGGGTCTGGCTGCTGTTCGGCCGGAACCAGGTCGCTGAGGAGCAGGCACTGCGGCTCGCCTACCTCGACACGATCGGGATCCGCAACGAGGAGCTGCTCGTCGCATCGCCGCGCCTTAATCACACGGGAAACGTCGACCTGTACCGCTACGATTTGAGTGACACTTCCCGGCTGGCGCTCGCCAACTCGGAGTCTTTTCCGATTCCTGCCAGTCTCGTCAAGCGCGAGGCCGGGTGTCGCCGTTTCGACGCCATGATGCGCCGTGCAGATGGCACGCGGGTCGTCCCGCTGCTCTGAACGTGCCGGGCGCGAATCGCCTAGTCGCGGTTCGGCTGGGGCGTCACGCGGAAGTACGGCTTCTTGCTCACGAAGCCCTTGGGGAACCGCTTCCGCGCATCTTCGTCCGATACCGTGGTCGCAATCACCACTTCGTCACCGTTCCGCCAGTCGACCGGCGTCGCCACGGCGTAGTCGGCCGACAACTGCAGTGCGTCCAGCACGCGCAGGATTTCCTCAAAACTGCGGCCGGTGCTCGCGGGATACGTCAGCGTGAGCTTGACGCGATTGTCAGGACCGATCACGAACACCGAGCGCACGGTGAGCGTGTCGCTTTCGTTCTCGTGGATCATGTCATAGAGCATCGCGATGCGCCGGTCGGGATCACCGATCATCGGGAAATTGACGGTGCTTCCCGTGACGTCGGCGATGTCCATGACCCAACGCTCGTGCGATTCGATCGAATCAACGCTCAGCGCGATGAGTTTCGTGTTGCGACGGTCGAACTCCGCCTTGAGCGACGCGACGCGGCCAAGCTCAGTCGTGCAGACGGGGGTGAAGTCCTTCGGGTGTGAAAACAGGATCGCCCAGCTGCCGCGCTTCCAGTCGTGGAAGCTGATCGGTCCCGTCGTGGTATCCGCCTCGAAGTCCGGGGATACGTCACCAAGTCGAATGGCCATGGAACCCCTCCGCGATGCCGTTCGGCGGGAAAAGTCGCACGCTACCGTCCCCGTCGAGCGCGCCCTGGCAAAGTTAGCTGAAAGGTCGGGCCGGGAAAGGCCATGTCACCATCACCGCCGCGTCACGCGGGAACTGCCTGTGGCGCTGGGTACAGCGGAAACGTCGCCGTGAGCGCTCGCACTTCTTTCTTCACATCGGCGCAAACACCCGCATCGTCAGGCGCGGCGAGGACGCGATCGATCAGGGTGGCGATGCGCGTCATTTCCGACTCACCCATGCCGCGCGTGGTGACGGCCGGCGTGCCGATCCGGATGCCGCTCGTCACGAACGGCGACTGCGTTTCGCGTGGCACGGTGTTCTTGTTGACCGTGATCCCCGCCCGATCGAGCGCCTGCTCCGCCACCTTGCCGGTCAGGTTCTTGTTCCGGAGGTCAACCAGCATGAGGTGATTGTCCGTTCCACCGGACACGAGCTGATATCCGCGGGAAGTGAGGGCATCCGCTAATGTGCGCGCGTTGCCGACGACGCGCCCGCAGTATTCGCGGAACGACGGAGCCTGTGCCTCGCGGAACGCCACGGCCTTGGCGGCGATCACATGCTCGAGCGGGCCGCCCTGCGAGCCGGGGAATACGGCCTTGTCGATCGCCTTCGCGTGTTCCGCCTTGCAGAGGATGAGGCCCGCGCGCGGTCCGCGAAGTGTCTTGTGCGTCGTGGTCGTGACGACATCAGCGTGCGGCACGGGCGATGGGTGAAAGCCCGTCGCGATCAGGCCCGCGATATGCGCCATGTCCACCATGAAGATGGCGCCCACTTCCTTCGCGATTTCCGCAAACGCCTGGAAGTCGATGATGCGCGGATAGGCACTCGCCCCGGCGAGGATGAGTCGCGGGCGTTCCTTGCGCGCGACGTCGCGCATCTGGTCGTAGTCGATGTACCCCGCGTCATTCACACCGTAGTGCACCGCGCGGTAGAGCAAGCCTGAAAAGTTGACGGGTGACCCGTGCGTCAGGTGCCCGCCCTGCGAGAGGTCCTGGCCAAGCAACGTGTCACCCGGCTTCATGAACGCGAGGCAGGCGGCGAAGTTCGCGGACGCGCCCGAGTGCGGTTGTACGTTCGCGTGATCCGCGCCAAACAGCGCCTTGGCGCGATCGATCGCGATCTGCTCCACCTGGTCGACGATTTCGCAGCCGCCGTAATAGCGCTTGCCGGGCAAACCTTCGGCGTATTTGTTCGTGAGAGGGCTGCCCATCGCCTCGAGCACGGCGGGCGAGACGAAGTTTTCGCTGGCAATGAGTTCCAGCCCGTCGGTCTGGCGTTCGATCTCGCGCTCGATCAGCCGCGCAATGTCCGGGTCAGCTTCGCGCAGTGCGGCACCAGGTGGACACCGATCCCATTCGCGCCAGCCATTCATTCGGGTGAGCCCTCGAGTTCGATTTTTTCGACGCGGCGCGTATGGCGTCCGCCCTCGAATCCGGTTTTCAGGAATACGTCCAGAATCTGCCCTGCCACTTCCGGCGAAAGGAAGCGCGACGGCAGGACCAGCACATTGGCGTCGTTATGCTTTCGCGACAATTCCGCGATTTCCGGGGACCACACCACCGCGGCGCGCACGTGGGGATGCCGGTTGGCGGCGTACGCCATTCCAAGCCCGGTCCCGCACAGCAGCACGCCCCGTTTTGCGTCGCCGCGTGACACCATATCCGCCAGCGGGTGTGCGTAGTCCGCGTAGTCGGTTGACGCCGGAGAATCCGTGCCGAGGTCCTTCACCTCGTACCCGTGCTCCTTGAGCCACGTTTCGAGCTGTTCTTTCATCTCGAAGCCGGCGTGATCGGAAGCTATCGGAATGAGTTCAGACATCTCGGAAGGCAGTGGGCGGATGGCGGAAGTCGGACAACTGCACCGCGACTTTACGGATCTGGTTTCGAACCTATCACGTAGCCACTGTCCGTGACAGACAGGACGAACCCGGAATTTCGATGGTGGTTTCTCCTATCCGCCATCCGCAAACCGCCATCAGGATTTTCGCGGCCATTGCGGCCTTGTCCGCACCAGCCCCCCGACGGCGGCCAGGCGCCGCTCCGCCAGGCGATCGGCGGCGACGTAGGTGGGAATTCCCTGCTCCTTCGCGATCTCGAACACGCCCAGCGCCGTGGCGAATATCTCGTCCGCCTTTCGAAGTGCGCGGTCACGGGTCCAGCCAGCGACCTCTCCGTACACGTTGATCACGCCGCCGGCGTTGGCCACGTAGTCAGGTGCATAGAGGATGCCCCGCCGTTCCAGTTCGTCGCCGTGCTTCTCTTCCAGCAACTGGTTGTTCGCTCCTCCGGCCACGATTTCCACCTTCAGCTGCGGTATCGTCTCGTCGTTGATGATTCCACCGAGCGCGCAGGGAGCGAAGATGTCGCCTTTCTGCGAATAGATGGCGTTGGGATCGACCGCCTTTGCGCCGAGTTCGGAGGTCGCGCGCTTGATCCGCGCGGCATCGATGTCCGTCACGACCAGCTTCGCGCCCGCGGCATGCAATTCACGGCAGAGAAACTGCCCGACATTGCCGAGGCCCTGCACGATGACGGTCTTCCCTTCGACGCTCTCGCTGCCCCAGCGCACGCGAGCCGACGCCTGAATGGCACGGAAGACACCGCGCGCGGTCACGGGAGACGGGTCACCGGACCTGGTCTCGAGACCAGCGACGTATTCAGTCTCCATGTGCACGAAGTCCATGTCGGCGGTGCTGGTCCCGACATCTTCGGCAGTGATGTATCGCCCACCGAGCGACTCGACGAACCTCCCATGCGCGCGGAAGATCATCTCGCGGCGCACAGTACGATTGTCACCGATGATCACGGCTTTCCCGCCGCCGAGATTGAGTCCAGCGACGGCGTTCTTGTACGTCATGCCTCGCGAGAGGCGCAACACGTCGAAGATCGCTTCGTTCTCGGACTCGTAATTCCAGAATCGGGTGCCGCCGAGTGCCGGACCGAGCGTCGTGTCATGGATCGCGATGATGCCGCGATAGCCACTGGACTTGTCGTAGCAGGCGACGAGTTGCTCGTGGCCCATATCTGTCATCTGTGAAAAGATCATTGTTCTGAACTGGATGTGGGATGCAGGAGGTCAGATGTCGGATATCAGATGTCGGAAAAACTGCACGGCGAAAACTGGATCTGTCGGCAATACGGGTGCACTTGTTCTCGTTTCCGAGATCCGACCTCCGACCTCCGACATCCGGTCACCGCGCATACAGCTCTCGCGCAATAACAATCCTCTGGATTTCCGACGTTCCCTCGTAGATCTGCGTCACCTTGGCGTCGCGGAAATACCGCTCGACCGGGTAGTCAGTGACGTATCCATAACCACCGAGCACCTGAATCGCCTCGGTCGTGACGAACATTGCGGTCTCACTGGCCATCAGCTTGCTCATCGACGCGAACTGCGTCATCGGCTCACCCCGGTCCTTTGCGGTGGCCGCCGCGTACAGCAATGCCCTCGACGCGGCAACTCGCGTCGCCATATCGGCCAGCTTGAACTGTATCGCCTGGAATTCCTTGATTGGCTTGCCGAACTGGCGCCGTTCGGCGGCGTAGTCGACTGCCACCTCGAGCGCGGCCCGCGCGATGCCGATGGCCTGCGCTGCAATGCCCAGGCGCCCATGTTCCAGCGATTGCATGGCGTAGATGAACCCGTGGTTGGAATCACCCACGAGGTTTGCCGCCGGCACGCGCATGTCATCGAAGTGGAGCTGGACGGTCGGCGACGATCGCAACCCGAGCTTGTCTTCCTTGCGCCCGACGCGGAATCCCGGCAGGTCGGGCGTGATGATGAACGTGCCGATTCCCCGGGCGCCCTTGAAGTCGTTAGGCACGTCCGTGCGTGCCAGCGCGAGGATGGCGCCGGCCTCGCCGCCGTTGGTGACCCACGCCTTGGTCCCATTGAGCACCCAGTCTTTTCCGTCCCGCACCGCGCGAGTCGTCAGCGCCGCAGCGTCCGAGCCGGCTTCCGGCTCCGACAGGGCGAAGGCGCCGAGCATTTCCCCCCGCGCCATCGCTGGCAGGAACCGCGCGCGTTGCTCCTCCGACCCGTATCGGAGGATCATCTGCGTGGGCAGCGAGTTGTGCACGCTCATCAGCACGGCCATGGCCGCATCAACGGCAGCGATCTCCTCCAGCGCCACGAGGTATGTGCACGTGTCGAGTCCCAGGCCGTCGTATCGCTCGGGCAGCAACATCCCCAGGAAACCGAGGGCCGCGAGCTTGGGCACCAGCGACCGGTCAAACACGCCATCCCGGTCGCGCTCCCCGATGGCAGGCGCGAGTTCGTCGCGCGCAAAGTCGCGCGCGGCGCGCTGGATCGCCCGCTGTTCTTCAGTAAGTGGGATGAGGGCCCAGGACACTGACTAGATGGGAGATGGGAGATGGGAGATGGGAGATACACTGCGAGGCGATCACTGCCGCATTGGTCGGAAATGGAAGACCTGCCCCTGGCCTCTGGCTTGCCTCAGTACTTGTAGAAGCCTCGACCAGCCTTCCTGCCTAACCAGCCGGCATCCACATACTTCCGGAGCAATGGACACGGCCGGTATTTGTCTTCGCCGATGCCCGAGTGCAGCACCTCCATGATCGACAGGCAGGTGTCCAGCCCGATCAGGTCAGCCAGCGCGAGCGGCCCCATGGGATGGTTCATGCCCAGCT
>DATMBT010000091.1:0-4765 GCA_035559475.1 Gemmatimonadaceae bacterium | reverse complement strand
GACCATTATTCCGTCGGCTCTCACGCGTCGAGGTTTCTACTGGGGCCTTGCCGCGGGGTGGAGCGCTCCCAGCGGCGACTACGCTGATCCGTTCGACGACGGATGGAACATCACTGTTCCATTCGGATTCCAGAGTATGGGAAGTCGTTTCGGGTTCCGGGGGGACATCGCTTATGACTCGCATGGCGGCAACTCACTCGGCAACGTACCTCCCACCGGTTCAGGGGGGGACGGCGATCTCGTCGCCACGCCTTATGGTGATGTGCCCGTGACCAGCGTTTCGAACCTGGCGTTTTCGGATGGATCGATCTGGTCCGGCAACGTCGCCCTGACGCTCGACCTCTTCCAGTGGGGATCGCACAAGACGGGTTCCGTCTATCTCCTGGGCGGCGGCGGCATCCACTGGTTCAGCAGCCCTGAAGTAGTCATCACGCCAGTGGCGTCACCGTCCACGCCGACAACGTTTGAAGGCAACTCGCAGACGGTATTCGGGCTCAACGGTGGCGGCGGCATTGCCTTCGGCATCGGGCGTGGCTCGATCTTCGTGGAGTCCCGCTACTTCACCGCCTATACCGACAATAACAACTCGGATTGGGTACCGATCATCATCGGAATGAAGTGGTTCTAAGTCGTGCCGCCGTACTGGCCTTCGCGCTGCTGATAAGCGCGGAGGTCGCCGAATCGCAGTCGCGCCGCTCACGCGGGGCGCGACTGCGAAACGCGTACAGGGACAGTGTCGCCGCCGAGTCGCTTCGCGCCGTGCGCGATTCGATCGTCCGCACCGGCAACCGCAGCAGCAAGTCGGCGTGGGACGACACACTTCGTGCGGTACGTGCACAAATCATGAGCCGGGCTCGCTCGCGTCAGTCCACCGACTCTGACTCGACTCGCTTCACACAAGTCGCCCGTAACCGCCGCCCAGGTGACCTGACCGCGACCGCCGAATTCGCCGAGCCAGCGGCAGAGTCCAGTGTCACACCATCGCGGTCTCGAAGCGCCGCCTCGCAACGCACTCGCGCCCTGGCGGCAAAGGATCGTGACTTGCGAATCGTGATCTCGATCGATGATCGCGAACTCTGGGTGGTGCTCAGGACCGACACGCTGCTCACGGCGCCAGTGGCGGTTTCGATGGACGAATCGATGACTTATGCCGGCCGGACCTGGCGGTTCGAAACGCCCTCAGGCCTGCGGAGAGTACTCGGCAAGAAGGGCAACCCGGTCTGGACTCCTCCCGACTGGCACTACGCCGAGGTCGCGCAAAGACATTCGCTGAAGCTCTCCCCGATGAAAGCGGGCCGGACGACCCTCAGCGACGGGAACTGGCTCGAGGTGCGCGACAGCGTCATCGGCCTCGTAGACAAGTACGACAAGGAATACGAGAGCCTTCCGTTGGACGAGGAGATCGTCTTCGATGGCACGCTGTTCATTCCGCCGATGGGAACACTGAACCGGCGCATCGAGGGCGAGCTGGGACTTCACGCGCTGGACCTTGGCAGCGGGTACCTGCTTCACGGTACGCCATACAAGGCGTCGATCGGCACGGCCGTGACCCACGGTTGCATCCGGCTGCACGATGAAGACATCGAGTGGCTGTACGACATGATCCCGGTGGGCGCGAAAGTCTACATCTACTGACTGGTGATTGGTGATTAGTGATTGGTGACTGGGAACACACTCCAATCACCAATCACTAATCACGAATCACTGGTTGTTAGACGATGAGCCAACTATCGGCTCGCTCACGCTTCGCCGACAATAATTGCGCGAGTGACAACAGCATGCGTGCACCGCGCGTCGCACGTTCACGTTGACGTTGTGAGATCACGCCCGTGACCAGCCTTCACGAAAACTCCTCACTGAACGGCGCCAACTCGCACGGTTGGATCGGCACCGAGACCGTGATCACCCGGCTCGGAAACTTCGAGTTCAAGGGCGGATACCCGACCGAAGATGTGGCGGAACGACTGGCGGACCAGCGCGCGCACAGTCGCGCGGTCGAGGTTTACCTCTCGCAGATGCCGGTGGTGTCGATGTACCACGTGTGGAAAGGCGCGGCTGGCGCAGGGCGTGGCATCCCGAACCAGATCGTGTTGTGGGAGACATCGATCGATGCGCGCACGGTCCTGCTCACCGGCAATTCCGAAACGGTCTATGCGTTATGCGCGCTCGACCTCGAGCGGGACGGCCCCATGGTCGTGGACGTCCCGCTTGGTGTCATGGGCGGCATCACGGACCTGTGGCAGAGCCAGGTCGTGAGCATCGGGCCGCGTGGCATCGACCGTGGAAACGGTGGGCGATTCGTGCTGCTCCCCCCGTCACATGACGGGCCGCTGCCTGACGGGTACTTCGTCGTAAAGTCGCCGACGTTTCGCACGGTGATGGGCCTTCGCGGCTTTCCGGTTGGTGGTCCGAGGGACAAGGCCGTGGCGGTGCTGAAGCAGGTCAAGGTCTACCCGCTCGCGTCACTCGGAAAGCCGACCGCCACGACGATCGTCAACGCGTCGAGCGAGACGCTCGACATGGTGTTCCCGGACACGGGGCAGTTCTTCGATGACCTGGCCCAGATCATCCAGCGCGAACCCGCGGAGCGCGTGTCGCCGGGAGACCACTTCCTGCTCGCGTCCATCGGCATCGAGAAGGGGCGACGGTTCGCGCCTAACGCCGCCCGCCAGGCGCTGCTGCGCGATGCCGCGCGCCTGGGCGCCGCCACGGCGCGGGCCAACTCGTTCTCCTCGAACGATCCGGCACGGCGGGTCTACCAGGACCGCCAGTGGGAGTGGGCGTTCACCAGGCGTGGCACGCCGTCTCCGCTCGACGTCGACCATCGGGCCGCCTTCGCGTACATCGCCTTCGGGGTGTCGCCCGCCATGGTGGACCACGTGGTGGGTCAGTCGTCGGAGTACCTCTGGACGCCGCGCGACAGCCATGGCGCATTCCTCGACGGCGCCAGGCAGTATGAGCTGCGCCTCCCACCGGGGATCCCCGTGCGACTGTTCTGGTCGGTCGTCGTCTACGACGCGGTGAGCCGCTCGATGCTGGAGAACGGCTCCACGGCGACCGTCAGCCAGTACAGCGGAGCCGCGATCAATACCGATGGGTCGGTGGACCTGTGCTTCGGTCCCGTCGCACCAGCGGGTCGCGAGTCGAACTGGGTCAGGACCGTCGAGGGCAAGGGGTGGTTTCCACTGCTGCGACTCTGCGCGCCGCTGCCGTCCTTCTTCAGCCAGGCGTGGAGGCCTGACGACATCCTCGAGCTCAGGTATCGGCGACCCGAACTCACATCGCTCGGCCGCCAGCGATAGTCCGCTCCATTGGTTGATGCCCGTTAGGCATGCGCCGTCTCCCGGCGCCGGCGGCGGACGGGCGCGAGTTGCACCTATTGCCCTGCCCTAAGGTCCAACTGACCGGCATGGCCACGTGACGCATCGTGCCCTGAACTCCGGCGCGTCTGCTGGAGTGCCTTTTTTCGCCGCGACCAGGGGCCCGTACAGCGGGCTCGCGGCTCCCGATGGATGCTGGAGGTTTGTCATGGCCACCTCGCTCCTTGAATCCCTGACCCGGCACGCCACGCAGCAGCTGGTTCCTGCCGCGACCGCAAAGCTCGGCGAATCGGAGCCGGCGGTAACGCGCGCACTGCACGCTTCGTACGCCTCCATCCTCGCCGGGCTCGTATCGCGCGTTGGGGAGCCCGGGGTGATGCGCAAGGTTTTCGACCTCGTCAGCAGCCCGTCAAACGATGCGCGCCTGCTTGAAGCGGGATCCACGCTCAGGCCTGACACGTTGACCAACCTCCTCGACCTGAGCGGGAGTTCCTCCGTCGTTGGCCAGCTTGGCAGCAAGTTCACGTCGGTGTTGTTCGACGGGAACAGCGCCGAAGCCGCCGAAGTTGTCGCGCGGCACAGTGGACTGCGATTCGAATCCGCCGCCAAGCTCCTCACCCTCTGCGGGCCGCTTGTGCTCAGCGTGCTCGGGCGCAGCGTCCGGGACAACCGTCTCGACCTCGCCGGCTTCGCGAACATGATGATGACCCAGAAGGACGAGATCCTGCGCGCGGCGCCGCCGGGCATCACGGCCCTCCTGGACCGGTTCGGCGGCACCAGCCGCGAGACGGTGCGGCCGGTGAGCACGTACGCGGAACCGCCGCGGACGGTGGTCGCCGAACCGCGCGCGTCAAGCATGCGGTGGCTGTTGCCGGCACTGGGGGCCCTCGCGGCACTGTTCGTCGTCTGGAGCGCCACGCGGCGTGCTTCGGTGGACCGTGCCGCCACGCGCGCCGACAGCGCGGTCACCCGGATGTCCGAGGCCGCCGGCGACGTCGCGCGCTCCACCGGCGCGGCGGTCAGCAGCGCCGTGGCCAGCCTGGGGGATTTCGTCCGCCGCCGCCTGCCTAACGGTACCGAGTTGAACGTCCCCGAACGTGGCATCGAGTCGCACTTGATCACGTTCATCGAGGATGGCAACCGGCCCGTGAGCGACACGCTGTGGTTCAACTTCGACCGTCTGCTGTTCGACACCGACGCGGCAACACTCCAGCCGCAATCGCAGGAACAGCTTCGCAACATCGCCGAGGTCCTGAAAGCCTACCCGAACGTGGCGATGAAGGTCGGCGGGTACACCGACAACACCGGTGACCCCGCGGCGAACCTCGATCTTTCGCAGCGACGCGCCACCAATGTCCGCCAGGCGCTCGTGGACCTCGGCGTCCCGGCCAATCGGCTCCAGGCGGAGGGATTCGGCGAGCGCCATCCGGTCGCCGATAACCTCA
>DATMBT010000090.1:0-6987 GCA_035559475.1 Gemmatimonadaceae bacterium | reverse complement strand
CGTAACGCACGTCCGCCATCACGACCTTCTCGGGTGCGCGTCGCGTGTCGAGGCGTGTTCTATAGAAGCCGCTGGCCTTGGAGTCCTCGTCAAACGCACTGAGCCACGTTGGCTTCGACGTATCGACAAAGCGCTCCTCTTCGTCCGTGCCGAGGTCCAGCAGGCGAAGCGTCATGTTTTCGCGCCGGCCTAACGAATCGGTCAGTACCACCGGGGGCTTCGCGCCGGTCGGGTCCACTTCCCAGACGTCGAACCGGTCGTTGATGAGCACCGTCCGGTCGTCTTTCGTCCAGCCGGCCACGCCCCACGCCGATGGGTCATCGGGCGTGCTCCACGTCTCCTGCTCGAAGTGGACGCTGGTCGCCGGTCCGGTGATGTCGGTGATCTTGCCCGTCGTGAGGTTGTACGTGTGCCAGTCGGTCTTGTCGAAATAGATGACGTATTTGCCACCGGGCGAAAGCTGCGCATTGCCGGTGATCTTCGTTGCGATGAGCTTGCGCGTTCCGGTGGCCGGGTCGACGTAGTGGACATCGTTCCCGCCATCGCCCCACATGCTCTCGATCGCGTACGGCACGCTCGTCGACTGGAGCCCGACTTTCGCGTCGTCGGAGAACTGCACCGACGGGAATGAATCACTCGTAAGCTGGATCAGCTTCTTCGTCGCGAGGTTGTAGAGCGTGGTGTACGTGCGGTTTCGGGCCTGGTTGACCTGCAGGAGCTGTGTCGGTTGCAGTTGCGGATCCTTCCAGTGCCAGAGGTCGTAGCGCGCCTTCCCCACGAGCGAGTCCGCGGGAATGCTGTCCTCGGCCGGCATCGCGATGCCGAACTGCAGGGCGTTGCCCGCGCGCGTGAACGACACGTTCACGTTGTCCGGGAATCGCATGCCCCCGGGCAGCATGTCGGACTTCACCACCGGCTGCGCCGTGCCGGCCTTCAACGTGCCGTGATAGATAGCCTGACGCGCGTTAGGCCTGCCGAACTCGTCGCGGTCGCTGGTGAACACGAACTGCTGTTGCGTTCTGTCGAACGTGAACGAGCGATAATTCCCCGGACCACTCAGCACGGCCTGCGTCGCGCCGGTCGCGAGGTTCCTGACGTAGACGCCGTCTTTCGTGCTATCAGTCCGCGATGCAACCGTGTACGCGAGCACCTTCGCGCTGTCGTCGAACTGGTACGCCACCACGTCCGCGATCACCTCATCGGCGCTCGTGTCGAGGTTACGGAGCGTGATGGGATTGCCGTACGTGCGACGCGGTGCGGCCGGCGCGCCACCACCGCCAGCTCGACCGCCACGTCCCGCGGCAGCGCCACCGGCGCGACCGGCGCTGTCTGCGCCCGCCGAATCCGAAGTCGCCGTGTAAACCATCCATTTACCGCTTGCTTGGGGCAGACGATAAGACCGCATGGTCGGCATCGGAGTGATCTTGCCGTCAGCCAGGCTGACCATAACGATGCTGTTCTGATTGGTTGCGCCGCCGCCGGCGCCACCACCGGCTCGGCCGCGTCCACCACGACCAGCCGCAGCGCGCTCCAGCCGTTCGACCGAGTCCTTGTTCGGTTGGACGCTCACCATCGCGTAGCGGCTGTCGGCCGTGAATGGACCGGACGCACCGGCGCCGGCCGCTCCACCGCGTCCGCCTCCACGCCCACCGCCGGCACCTGCACCGCCCCCGCGTGCGCGCTCACCACCTGGCGTATTGTTGGGCCTGCTGATGTAGCCAACCGGAACCCGGTACTCGGTCTGGCCGGTTGTCGAACGTACGACGAATTCGCCGTCGCCCACCTGGGGCGAGAGGGTATAGGCAACCCATTTCCCATCATTGGAAAGGGTCGCGCCCTGAATGGAGCGCCAGCGGTCCCAGTCGGCCTGGGTCAGCGCCTTCTTTTGTGAAAGGGCTGGTGTGGCGAAAATCAGGGTGGCGAGCAAGCACTCGCCGAGGGTTCGGATGGCGCGCATGGTTTTTTGGTCGTCGGGGGACGAAACGCTCTCAGTCTACGGGCGTTCCGCTTGGGACGTTAGATCGGCCGCCTGAAGAAGATTCGCCACCGGGGGACCCGCACTTTCGTGGCTGCCTCCGCTGCCCGTCGCCCCTCCCGGCAGACCCCTTTTTCCCAGCCTCGACCCCTCCGGCTGGTGGACCGCTGCTGCAACTTCTGAAACAATTCCGGCCCTGTGAGTGACGGCGGCCGTGCCGGGAGCGAGCAAAACCTGCCGGAATTGCGTGGCGTTGCGCGAATCCGACGACCGCCGCGTGACGGCTGAGACCCCTCGCGTAACCCTTCGGGAAATGCTTGGGCCGGTGGGCAAAGTTGGCACGGGCTGTGCCCTGCATCACAACGCCAGACCGCACGTGATGCACCCCGTCTTCCGCTCTCACGCCGCCTAACGCGAAGTCCTCCATGACCATCACCTCGAGATTCCAGATGTCCGTCGGCCGCCGAGCGACTCGCGCAGTCGATGCCGCCGCCCAACGGACATCACCCCGAACCCGGCGTGGAGTCACCCTGACGGAGATGATGATCGTGGTCGTGCTGCTCGGCACAGTGTTCGCGATTGGCATTCCGCGTCTCAACGCATCGGTCAGGCAACGACGCGTGATCTCGGCCGCCAGCAGCCTGAGTACCGACATTCCGGTCGCTTTTTCACTGGCTGCACGCCAGCGGAAACCAGTGGTGCTCAGCTACCAGGCTGCAACCGGCGAAATGCGCGTCACGGATCGCGCCACCGGTACCATCCTGCTCCGTCGCGCGTTGCGCTCGACCTCTGAGTACATGCTCGACAGCGTCGCCATGACGCCGTCGTCAGTCCAGCTCTTTCCAAACGGTGTCAGCTCAGCCGCATTCACGGTTCGGCTGGCCAATGGGTCTTTCGTTCGCCAACTCGCGGTTGGTCGAACCGGCTTTTCCCGAATCACAGTGCAATGAAACGAAACGAACGCATGCGCCGGCGTTTGCCCTCAAAAGGGCGCCGAGGCGCTGTCCTCATCGAGATCATGGTGGCCATGGTGATCGTCACGATTGGACTCCTTGGTACGGCCGGCATGACTGCCGTTGCCGCTCGCAAGGCGAGCGGGCTGTCGTACCAGTCAAAGCGTGACGGCATCGTTCTCCAGGAAATGAATCGTATGGCTTCCATCACGTACGATTCGCTCGCGTCGCGCGTGGGGTGCACGACGGTCAGCAGCATCACGCTGCCGCACACTCGCTGTATCAATGTGACTGACCTGCCGGGCGGCCTGGGTTACAAGCGTGTTCGCATCATCATCACGCCTTCGACGTCGTACGCCAGGGCAGAAACGGTGTACGTGAATCGCTCGAGGGGAGCCCTCCCTAACCCCCTCATGCCATGAAGCGCCATCGTGTCGCTCGTTCGCGGGCCGGCGTTGGCCTCGTCGAGATCCTCGTGGCCCTCACGCTCATGGGCATCGTTGGAATCACGATCATGCGGACGTTCGTTTCGCAGGTCCGTCTTGCCGACCTTCAGGTAAAGCTGGTAGGTGCTCGCTCAGTTTCACGGGCGCCGATCAACATGTTCATGTCAGAGGCCCGGATGGTCGAGACGGGGAGCGGTGTGGTCGCCGCATCGGCGTATTCCGTCACGCTGCGCGTTCCGATCGCCATGGGAATCGTCTGCGGCACGTCTGGTGGTTCAACAGCGGTGAGCCTGATGCCGGTGGACTCCGTCGTCCTTGCCTCAGCCGCCGTTTCCGGCCATGCCTGGCGCCAATCCTCCGGCGTTTACTCCTACACGGAAGGCACGACGACGATGACGGCCGGTGGCGCCTCGCAGTGCAGCGCCGCCAGCATAACGACGGTTCCGGGAGGCAGGACGGTCCTGGTGACGCCGGCGATGAACGCCGCGGTGTCAGCCGGCACCCCGGCCTTTGTCTACCAGCGTGTTCGCTACGAATTCAAGGCGTCCACGCTGCTTCCCGGTCGCACGGGATTGTGGCGGACGCTTGAAGCGTCAGGCGCCACTGAGGAACTGGCCGCACCATTCCACAGCACATCGAGCTTCCGTTTCTATCGGCAGAACGTCGATACATCGGAGACGGTGGTCCCGACGCTCACCCAGATTCGCGGACTCGAGCTGTTCCTGGTGGGAGCGAGTGAACGGCCGCGATTCGGCCGCGTAGCCGCAGAAACCTCGCAGCTCCAGACGGCAGTGTTCTTCGTCAACCGGATCGACTGACCCATGTCGCCACACACCCTGCATCGCGGAATCTCGCGCCGCTCCCGCAAGGGCGCGGCCCTGGCCATCTCACTGTTCCTGATCGTGGTCCTTTCAGCGACGGCCGCCGCCGCCCTGTCGATGGTTGGCAGCGAGCGTCGTTTCGTCGACGACCAGGAGGCAGCGGCTGAAGCGCATGCGATGGCGCGCTCGGCATACGACCAGTTCATGGCCAACCCGGTCGTTGCGCTGGCGGGATTTGCGCCGCCCACGTGGACCGGACCAGACTCCGTGTACTACGCCTTCAGTGATGGCTACGCGTGGGTCCGCGTACAGCGGATCCGCCCTGCGGTGCTCGATACGGCAGCGATATACCTCGTTCGCTCCCGGGCGGTACGGACGATTGAACGTCCGGTGCTCACCCCGGTGGCCGAGCGCGCGTTCGCGCAATACGCAACCTGGGACGAGGGAACGATGTCAGCCAATGCGGCGTGGCTCAGTCTCTCCGGGCTGCAGAAAACAGGAGGTGCCGGCACGCTGAGCGGTACCGATAATTGCGGAGGCACCCCGGTTGCGGGCGTCGCCGTGCCTAACGTACCTGGTTATACCCAGGCTGGCGGCACGTCCGTGCCGGTCGGGTCTCCGCCCATCCTCAACATGGGCACTCAAGCGCAGGCAAACGCCGCGGTCACGATCAACTGGGCGGGAATCGTCGGAGGAACTGCGTTGGCTCCTGCCGTAACGTTTCCTGGTGGCTCGTGGCCAAGTTTCTCGGATCCCAACTACTGGCCAATCATTTACGTCGACCAGGCGGGCGATTGGTCACTGCCCGGGGATGGTCGGGGAACGCTCGTCGTGAGGAACAACCTGACACTTGGCGGATCCGTGCAGTGGAGAGGAATCATCCTCGTCGGCGGCACGTTGACCTCGAACGGAAACAACACGGTCAACGGCACGGTGGTCACGGGCCTCAATGTGCTCCTCGGCCAGTCTGTTCCGGCGAGCTCCCTCGGTAACGGCAGCAAGACGTTCCAGTACAACTCATGTGATGTCGCGGCTGCAGCCAATTCGTTTGGTGGCCTCGCTCCCCTGCGAAACACGTCCGCGGACAACTGGCCGTCGTACTGAAATTGATCGGGATCAGGGATTGGGGATCAGAGTTCCAAACACTAATCCCTAATCACTCGTACGACCCCGTCTGCCTTGTTGAGCAGGAACACCTGATCATCAGGTCCCGTGCCGAATCGAACGTCGGCGCGTGATGCAGCCTGTTTCCCCTGCTGCGCGTTTTTATCGCGAATGAGTTGCAGCAGCGTCTTTGCTTCGCCGTTGTCGTTGAACAACACGCGCCGGATGTGATCGAATCCGCGAGCGGTCGTGTCGTCCGCGGAGACGTGAAAGACTTCGCCGCTGGGCATGTCGCCGAACAGGATCCGGTTCCGGAGTGCCGGAATCGCCGAGCTGCGATAAACCACCACGCCGGTCACCGCGGCACGATTGGAGAGCGTCGGGTCGGTGTGGTCGTACTCGGCGATGGGATACGTCATTGCGGCATCGGCGCGAGGCGTGGTCGTGTCCACGCCGACTCGATTCACGAACCTGAAGCTCGCTTCCCAGACGTTCCAGCCAAGGTTGCCCCCTTTCGGAACGGGGCTCAGCTCTTCGACGGTGTTCTGCCCGATGTCGGCGACGTACATCCTGCCGTTCGACGGATCCCAGCCGAAGCGCTGCGGGTTGCGGACACCCAACGCCCAGATCTCGCCTAACGTGTCCTGGCGGCCCACAAAGGGATTGTCGCGCGGGATGCCGTATTTGCCGTTGCGGCTGTTGGTGCCGAGTGGGTCGATGCGCAGGATCTTGCCGAACGGGGACTGCATGTTCTGCGCGAGGTTCATCGGGTCGCCGCCGCTCCCACCGTCAGCGTTGCCCACGTAGAGCATGCCGTAGTCGGGTTGGCCCGGCCGCGCGAGCGGATTGAACACGACCAGCCCGCCGTTGTGGTTGGCGAACGGCTGCTGAAGACGAAGGATTTCGCGCGGCTGGTCCCCATCGTACGCGGCCGCCGCGGGCGTCTTCGCGCTCCACTCGAGGAGGACGGTGTCGTGTGTGTTGCCCTCACCGCCCGGTGTGAAGTCGGGCACCGGTTCCGTGTTGGTGACGTCCGCCCACGTGTAGAACTTCCCGAAACCAGGAGTGCCGGCCTGGTTGAACTGCGGATGAAACGCAAAGCTCTGGAAGCCCCGCTCACGGCCCTGCGACTGCACATCGTGGCCCCAGCGCGGGTCGTCGATGTTGAGGTATTCGGCGACAGAACGGCCGTCGGCGCTGACGCGATACAACGGCCCGCGCATGTCATTCACGAACAGGGAGCGCGCGCCGGGTTCCTGGACGAGCAGCATCATTCGCGCCGGCACACCCTCGATGTCAGGCAGGATCGCGAACTCGCGAACATCGACACGGATCACTCCGTCCGAGGCCCGGAGCGGCGGATACGGATCAGTGGTCACCTGGGCTTGCAGCGCTGGCGCGAGAAGGGCCACCGCCAGGACTACGCGTTTCATCCGTCGTCACCTCGGTTGTACGTGAACCGGATGGGAGATGAGAGATGGGAGATATACTGCGAAGCGTTAAGGACAGAATCCTTTGGATTGCCTTTTGCGACCAATTCCGAAGTGACCGCCGTGCAGTTTATCTCAGTTCTCCCATCTCCCATCTCACGTCTCGTTCCATGATCAATCTCACGCCGGTAGTACTCGAGGGCCACGGGGTCCGGCTCGAACCGCTCGAGCCGGGACACGCACAGGCGTTGGGCACGG
>DATMBT010000089.1:0-3096 GCA_035559475.1 Gemmatimonadaceae bacterium | reverse complement strand
AGGCGCTTCAGTACGACGCGTTCATGCTGCTTGCGGCGGCGGTGCGCGACGTGGGGCCAGACCGCATGGCGATCAGGAACTGGCTTGAGTCCCTGGGACGGACCCGCCAACCCTGGATCGGCGTCACAGGGCCAATTGCGTTCAACAACCCGCGAAGCGAAATCTTGCGCATGACAGGGCCGGAGGAAGAGGAGCGATGACGGACAAACGCACGCGAGTTCGCGCCTCCCTCCGGACTTCGTTGATGGGCTTTGGCGTCGCGGCGGTAATCTACGTCGCGGTGCTGGGACTCCTGTTCATACTCGCCATCCAGCCATCCTCCGCGCGGCTTCGCGTAAGCAGCCAATCCGTGCTGGCGGAATACCGCGAGAGTTCTTTGCGGGCCTCCGAACTGGACGCCACGCGCAGTCAGCTCTGGCGGCTCATCGGCACCGCTCGCACGGCCCAACTGCCCCTCGACACCCTTGAAGCGCTCCGCACTGGCATCGAGCGCCTCGCCGAAACCTCCAACGCGACCAACCGCCTTGCCTCAGGTTCCGCGTCCGGGCTTCGGTCGGTTCTCGCAGAGGCGGTGGTCTATGAAGAGCGCCTCCGCAACGCAGCCCTCGGCGTCATCGCAGCACTCGAGCTTGGGGATATGGAGGCGGCCGAACTCCTTATCCGGCGCACCGACTCCCTCGATGCGCCGTTATCGCACTCGTTGAGCACCGCAACAACCATGGCGCTGCAGCAGGTGAGCGCACACGAGCACGACCTTGGACAGACCTTGGGGGCGTTGAAGAAAGTCGTCTGGATCTGGCTGATCGGCGGTCTGCTCGCGCTCTCGTTCCTGGCCGTGTTTTTGCGCAAGCGGTTACATGTACCCCTGGAGCGATTGGACGTCGCGCTGGATCGCATCGGGAGCGGAGACCTTGGCGTCTACCTCGAGGCTGAACACGGCGACGAACTCGGTCGACTCATGCAGCAGTTCAATCGCATGGCGGCGATCCTCAAGCAGCGCGCTGTCGAAGACGAGCAGCGCGCGGAAGATCGATCCACGCGCACGCGGCTCATCCTCGACGCGGCACTCGACGCGGTGGTGGTCACCGACGCGAACGGCACGGTGAAGGAGTGGTCACCGCAGGCGGAACGCGTGTTCGGCTGGTCTCGAGACGAAATCTTCGACCGTCGCGTCGTGGACACGGTGATCCCGCCGGAATACCGCGAGTCGCACCTCGCAAGCCTCGAACGCTTTGCACGAACCGGCACCGACAAGTTCCTCAACCGGCGCCTCGAACGCATCGCGCTTCGCAAGGACGGCACGCGGTTCCCTGTCGAAGTGACGGTTACCCTGCTTCAAACCGGGTCCCAGACGGAATTCAGCACGTTTGTCCGCGACATCACTGACCGAAAGCAGGCGCAGGCGGCACTGTTGGCCAGCGAAGCGCGTTACCGCGCCGCCTTCGAGCAGGCAGGCGTCGGCATGGTGGAAGTGGACCTCGACGGGCGTTATGTCCGTGTGAACCGGGCCTTCGCCGAGTTCACGGGTCGCCCCCCCGAGGAAATCGTCGGAAAGACCGTCAGCCAGTTGGCGCTGCCTGACGACCGCGTGGCCGACGAAGCCTCGTTCCGGCGTGCGCTCACCACTGGCTTCATGCGACGGCAGAAGCATTATGCCCGGCCGGATGGAACCGTCGTCGTGGGCACCCTTACTGCGGTGCTGGTGCGCGACCCGTCAGGCGCGCCGCGTTATGTCCTGACGGTGGTCCAGGACGTCACGGCGCAACATCGCCTCGAGGAAGAATTGCGACAGGCGCACAAGATGGACGCCGTCGGACAGCTCGCGGGGGGTATCGCTCACGACTTCAACAACCTGCTTACGGCCATCATCGGTTATGCGGAGCTCCTCCGCGGCTCCGAGAAAGCCAGTGCAGTGGTTCGAGAAGACGCGGCTGCGATTCAGGCAACTGCGGCGCGCGGCGCTGAGCTGGCCCGCAACCTCCTGGCGCTCGCTCGCACCGCGCCCGCGCGTGACGAAGCCGTCGACGTCCACCAGGCGATCAACGAGATCCGGGATATCGCCTCTCGCACGTTCGACCGCCGCCTGTCCATGGTGGTGCATCTCGACGCTCGACGACCGACGGTTACCGGCGATCGATCGCTCCTGACCACCGCGTTCCTCAACCTCGCGGTCAACGCGCGTGATGCCATGCCTGATGGCGGGCAGCTCATCGTCACTACGGCCGAAAAGGTTATCGACCAGGAGGAGTGCGACCGGCTCGCGGGGGTTATCTCCCCCGGACCGTTTATCGTCATCCGTTTCCGCGATACCGGTACGGGAATGCCGCCGAGTGTCCAACGGCGGGTGTTCGAACCGTTCTTCACCAATAAGCCTGCCGGCAAGGGGACGGGCATCGGTCTCTCGATGGTGTACGGCACCGTGCGGTCACATTCAGGGGCCATCGAAGTTGACTCGACGATCGGTGCCGGCACCGTGTTCACCATCTACCTGCCACTCCGGACCGAAGCAGCCCTTGAAAACGGCGAGATCGTGCAGTCCATCGTGACGGGATCTGGA
Source organism: Gemmatimonadaceae bacterium (assembly GCA_035559475.1). Classification (GTDB taxonomy): domain Bacteria; phylum Gemmatimonadota; class Gemmatimonadetes; order Gemmatimonadales; family Gemmatimonadaceae; genus JABWBJ01. The sequence goes on along the minus strand of DATMBT010000089.1, from coordinate 539 downwards.
AGAATCCTGCTCGTCGATGATGATGACGCTGTGCGCGACGTTGCCACGCGCATGCTGGAGCAACTGGGCTACGAGGTGGAGTGCGCGACAAACGGCGCCGAGGGTGTTGACCGTGTGGCCGTGGCTCCCACACGCTTCGACCTGGTCATTCTCGACGGCAACATGCCGCGATTGCAGGGACGCGAGGCCGCCCTGCTGATCAGGGAATTCGCGCCGGACCTTCCCCTGATCCTGGCGACCGGCTACCTCGAGCCGGGCGACTCAGAGCGCCTGACGAGGTTCGGGTTCAACGCAGCCATTGCAAAGCCTTACTCGATGAGCGACCTGTCGCGCGTGGTCGCCAACCAGTTGGCCGCGGTGAAATAACAACGCCGGCTCGCGGTATCACGGGCCGGCGCTGTCAGAGTGGAGGCGCGGGGATTCGAACCCCGGTCCGAAGAAGGATCGACCACAGCATCTACGTGCGTATCTCACCGTTCAGGGTCTCCGGAAACTGGCCGATGAGCCGCCGATTCCCGGACAAGCCTTCTTTACTTTCG
>DATMBT010000088.1:0-6085 GCA_035559475.1 Gemmatimonadaceae bacterium | reverse complement strand
GGCAACAGGCAGGAGCGCGCGCTCAACCTGGTCCCGCTGCTCGCGCGTCACGGTCTGGTGCTGCTGGAGGAAATGCGCCGGAGCGCGGCCGCACATGCGCGCGGGCTCGTGGTTGCGGCCACCGAGTCAGCCGTCGCGTCGTGACTGCCGAGGCGCCGCGCGGAACGCCAGCCACCCCAAGCCAGGATAAGGGCCCGTCCGGCGGGCGGGCCGCCGCCATGGTCGGGGCAGGGATCGGCGTCAGCCGGTTGCTTGGACTCGTCAGGCATCGCGTCTTCGCGTTTTTCCTGGGGTCGTCGGACGCGGCGGACGCCTTCGCCGCGGCGTTCCGCATCCCCAACATGCTGCAGAACCTGCTTGGCGAGGGCGTGCTGTCGGCGTCGATGATCCCCGTCTACGGCGGTCTCAAGGCGCGTGGCGACGAGGACGGACGACGCGAGGTGGCGACCGCGATCCTCGCCCTGCTGTCGCTGGTCACCGCGGTCATCGTGTTGTTAGGCATCCTGTTTGCGGGGCCGATCACGGCGCTGATCGCGATCGGGTACTCGGGCGAGAAACTGGCGCTCACGACCCGGCTCGTGCGCATCCTGTTCCCCGGCGCCGGCCTGCTCGTGCTCTCGGCCTGGTGCCTCGCCGTGCTGAACGTGCACCGCAGGTTCTTCCTGTCGTACGCGTCGGCGGCGTTCTGGAACGTCGCGATGATCGCAACACTGCTGTACTTCGGCGGTCAATCCGACCAGGTCGAACTGGTGGGCTGGCTCGCGTGGGGATCGGTGGCGGGCTGCGTGCTGCAACTGGCAGCGCAGTGGGCCGTGGTGCTGACCGTGTTAGGTGGGTTTCGCCGGCGCTGGGATCGACACCGCGCTGAAGTCGCGACCGTCATGCGGAACTTCGTGCCGGTGTTCCTCGGGCGTGGTGTGACGCAACTCAGCGGCTTCATCGACACCATGATTGCGTCGCTACCGATCCTCGGAACCGGTGCGCAGGTGACGCTGCAGTATGCGCAGCTGCTCTATGGGCTTCCCGTCAGCCTGTTCGGGATGGCGGTATCGGCGGCGGAACTCACCGCGATGTCGAGCGTGATCGGTCACGAAGACGAAGTGAAGGAGGCGCTGAGGGCACGACTGTCGGACGGGTTGCGCCGCATAGCCTTCTTCGTGGTGCCGTCGGCCGTGGCGTTCGTGGCCCTTGGCGACCAGCTGGCCGAGCTCGTCTACGGCGGTGGCAAGTTTGGCCAGGAAGAAGTGCGCTGGGTCTGGGGCGTGCTCGCCGGCGCCGCCGTCGGGCTCGTGGCAACGACGTTAGGCCGGCTGTATTCATCCGCCTTCTACGCGCTGCGCGATACGCGCACGCCGATGCGCTTCGCGCTGCTCCGTGTGGTAGTGTCCATCACGCTGTCGGCGACGTTCGCGATGTTCGGGCCACGGCTGCTTGGGATCGACCCGAAGTGGGGCGTGGCAGGGATCACCGTGGCGGCGGGGCTGGCAGGTTGGCTCGAATTTGCGCTCCTCAGGCGAGCCCTGACCCTGCGCCTGGGCCGCGTTGACATGCCTGACCGAACGCTCGCCACGTTGTGGGGCGGGGCGGCCCTGGCGGCCGCGCTGGCGTGGGGCGCTCGACTGGTCAACTTTGACGCACCGATGCTGGTACGCACCGGGCTGGTGCTGGGTATCTATGGCATGACGTATTGGCTCGTGACCTGGAAGGCAGGAATCCCTGAGGCGGTGGAGCTCCGCAAGCGCGTGTTCCGCCGGCCGCGGTAACATGCGGGAGGCCCCGAGCGCGGTGCTGGCCAAGGTGCCGCACCTGCCGGAGACACCCGGCGTGTACCTGTGGAAGGACGCCGAAGGGACGGTGCTCTACGTCGGCAAGGCGAAGCGCCTCCGGTCACGCGTGCGCAGCTACTTCACCGCCGACCATACCGGCAGCGTGAAGACGCAGGCGTTGCTGCGGCTGATCGAGGACGTAGACACGATCGTGGTGCCTGACGAGGCGCATGCGCTCATCCTCGAGAACACGCTCATCAAGGAGCATCGTCCGCGGTTCAACATCTCGCTCCGCGACGACAAATCCTACCCGTACATCAAGGTCACGGTTGCCGAGCCGTTCCCGCGCGTCATCGTCACGCGCCGATGGATCGATGACGGTTCGCGGTATTTCGGTCCGTACACCGACGTCGGGGCGATGCGCCGTGCGCTCAACGTCGTCAACCGGATCTTCACGGTCCGGTCGTGTCACTACGACCTGCCTGACGACGCGCCGGACCGGCCGTGCCTCGACTACCATATCGGCCGGTGCCTCGCGCCGTGCGTCGCACTGCAGTCGATGGCGTCGTACCGGCAGATGATCGACGAGGTGCTGCTCTTCCTGGACGGAAGGACCGCGGAGGTCGTCAGGCGTGTCACGCAGCGCATGCACACGGCCTCGGAAGCGCTGGACTACGAGCGCGCGGCGATGTTGCGGGATGCGTTGCGGCACCTGGAGCAGATGGAAGAGCCAACGGTCGTGCTGAATGTGGAAGGTGGCGACCAGGACGCAGTCGGGTTCGCGCGTGATGGCGATGACGCCTGTGTGATCGTGCTACGCGTGCGCGGCGGCAAACTCATGGCCCGCGACCAGAAGTTCCTCGAGCACGTGGAAGGTGAGTCCGACGGCGCAATCCTCGCGGCGTTCCTCGCGGGACCGTACCTGACGACGAGCGACCGAGCTGCCGAGCTCCTGATTCCGATCGACTTCGAGGACCGTGCGCTCCTCGAGCCGTCATTACGCCCGACGACCGTCCGCATTCCACAGCGCGGTCCGCGGCGCGAGCTGATCGACCTGGCCGAGCAGAATGCGCGGCACCTGCTTGAAGAGTTCAAGCTGGCGTCGTCGGAAGCGGAGGAACGCGCGACGAACCCGGTCTACGAACTGCAGCGCGAGCTTGGGCTCACGCGCGTGCCACGAAGCCTGGTGTGCTTCGACGTCTCGACCAACCACGGGACCGATACCGTCGCGTCATGCGTGTGGTTCGAGAACGGCCGGCCGCGTCGCGCGGAATATCGCAAGTTCCGCATCAAGACCGTGGAAGGTTCGGATGATTTTGCGTCCATGCGTGAGGTCATCGGGCGCTATTTCCGGCGCCGCATCGAGGAAGGGAAGACACTGCCGGACCTGGTGGTCGTCGATGGGGGCCGGGGTCAGCTCTCCGCCGCACAGCAGGCGCTCGGCGAGGTGCCGGGCGCGGACCTTCCGCTGGTCAGCCTGGCCAAGAAGGATGAGGAGGTCTTCATCCCGGGGCGGCTCGAGTCGCTCCGGTTACCGCGTCGCTCGCCGGCACTGCGCCTGCTGCAGCAGGCCCGAGACGAAGCGCATCGGTTCGCGATTACATTCAACCGCACGCGGCGAACGACCAGGACGGTCACTTCGCGCCTTCTCGAGCTGCCGGGAATAGGACCGAAGCGGCGGCGTGCGCTGCTCTCGGCGTTTGGTTCGCTCGAAGGGGTGCGTGGTGCTTCTGCCGAAGCCATCGCCGCGATTCCCGGGTTTTCGGTGGCATCGGCAACCCGGCTGCTCGAGGCGTTGCGCGAGACGCCAACCAGTTCGCCCGTCCAGGACGCACCGGCCAGCACCACGGTTCCGGACGCACCGATACCTAACGACACTCCCACGAATCCATCGTGACAACCTGGACCCTCCGTTGTTCGTCCTGCGGCCATCAGGAGCCACAGGACGCCGGCGTCGGATTGTGCCCGCAGTGCGCGCAGCCGTTCCTGGTGCACTTCACCTCACCTCCGCCGGCGCGCGGGCAGATCCTGGCGCGATGGGACCTCTGGCGGTACGCAGCGGCGCTGCCGATCACGGACGAAGAGACCCCCGTGTGCCTCGGTGAAGGAGTGACCCCGTTACTGGAAGCGCCTGAACTGGCGCGTCTCGCGGGTGTGCGGCGCCTCTGGATCAAGGATGAGGGCGTGAACCCGACGGCGTCGTTCAAGGCGCGTGGACTCACCGCAGCGGTCACACGCGCGAAGGCGCGCGGTGTGCCGGGACTCGTTGTTCCCACCGCCGGAAACGCGGGCGCGGCGCTGGCCGCGTATGGCGCCGCGGCGGGAATACCGGTTCGCGTTTACGCGCCTGCCACGACGCCGCGCCCGATCCTCGACATCATTCGCGCCATGGGTGTTGAACTCATGACGGTCGACGGGCATATCGGCGACGCGGGGAAATTGTCCGCGGAATTCGCGAAGCAGAGTGGCTTCTTCAACGTCGCCACGCTGCGCGAGCCGTACCGGGTCGAGGGCAACAAGACGCTCGCACTTGAAGTGGCTGAGCAACTCGACTGGAAGCTGCCTGACGCGGTGGTGTACCCCACCGGTGGTGGCGAGGGCGTCATCGGAATGTGGAAGGCGTTCAGTGAAATGCGTGCCTGGGGTTGGACGGATGCCGATACCCCACGCATTGTGGTGGCGCAGGCCGAAGGATGTGCCCCAATCGTGCGCGCCCTGCACGAGGGTGCTGATCGGGCGACGCCCTGGGAGAATCCGGTGACGCACGCGGCGGGCCTGCGTGTGCCAGCGCCACTCGGCGACCGGCTCGTGCTGCGAGCCATTCGCGAAACCAACGGTGACGCTGCGGCCGCTTCGGAGACAGCCATTCGTGAGGCGACGAAGCGTGTCGCGTCACTCACCGGTATCGACGCCGCACCCGAAGGGGGCTGTGGCTTTGCGGTGCTTGCCGATCTGGTCCAGCAGGGACGACTGGACTCATCGTCTCAGGTTGTGCTCTATAACACAGGCAGTGGCGCCTCGTATCGTTCGTAACCAGAACGTGATCCGCTGGCACCCGCGGGTCCGGGGCGTGTAGTTTCAGGGCGCGTGACTATCGCGATTTTCGATCCATTCAGCGGCATTTCCGGCGACATGACCCTCGGCGCCCTTGTTGGCGCAGGGCTGGAGCCGGACTGGCTGCGCGCGCTCCCTGGCCGATTGGGATTGGATAATGTGGCTGTCCGCGTGGCGCAGGTGGTCCGCGGCGAAATCGCCTGCACCAAGGTGGATTTTGACATCCCGCCGCAGCCTCACGGACGACACCTGAAGCACATCCGGGAGATCGTTCGCCGGGCTGATGCGCCGGAACGCGTGAAGGACCTGGCCGACCAGGCCTTCACCGCGATTGCCGAGGTCGAGGCGGAAGTTCACGGAACCACGGTCGACCGCGTGCACCTGCACGAGGTCGGGGCGGTGGACGCGATTCTGGACATCGTGGGGGCGATCTGGGGGCTGAGCGAACTGGGCGTCTCACGCGTTTATTGTGGCGTGATCGCGCTCGGAGATGGTTCGGTCCAGACGGCGCACGGCGTACTTCCCGTTCCGGCGCCGGCGACGCTGAGGCTTCTCGAAGGTCAATCAGTGCGCCCGGGTCCAGAGGGATCGGGCGAACTGGTGACACCCACCGGCGCGGCGTTGGTGCGGGTGTTGTCCGAGGGCCCGCCGCCGGCCCACGTGCCGCTGCGCAGTGGCTACGGCGCGGGAACAAAAGAGTTCAAGAACCGGCCCAACGCGCTCCGTGTTATTCTCGCGGAGTCGTTGGACTCGAACGTTGAAGTGGAGCCACTGGAGTGGCTGGCGACGGACCTCGATGACATGTCCGCGGAGCACGTCGCGAATGCGTCGGAGCGGCTGCGCGAGGCCGGGGCGCTCGACGTCACCATGACCGCGGTGCAGATGAAGAAGGGTCGCATGGGAGTCCGGCTCGAAGTTCTTGCTCGACCCGCCGATGCGCGACAGCTCGAGGAGATTATTTTCGCTACGACGACGACGCTTGGTCTGCGGCGCACGTCGATCGAACGGCGCGCGTTGCGGCGCGAGCAACGCACGGTGGATGTGCTTGGACACGCAGTTCGCGTGAAAGTGGCAACCCTTCCTGGCGGTGGCCAGCGCGGGAAGCCGGAATACGAAGATGTGCAGGTCGTGTCGCGTGCGACCGGACGGTCGTTGGGCGACGTTACGTCACTGGCGCTTGCCGCGGCGGAGCAGGACTAGTCGCCGGGGGTACTAATCCCGCGCACGTGCGCGGTTCATTTCCAGGAGAGATCGATAATGAGTGC
>DATMBT010000087.1:0-5692 GCA_035559475.1 Gemmatimonadaceae bacterium | reverse complement strand
CCCACCGAAACGACGACCGTCGTGCGCGACGAGTCGTACTCGAGATGACGCTGCTCACGAGCCTGTGCCGCGAAACTGGTGGCGTCGAGGCGGTCGCTGACCGAGTCGGGTGAGGTGACCAGCGACGCGCCCTTGGTCCCGAGGATCTTCTTCAGCGAGTTGACGTCGAATTTCTCCGCGGCGGCAACCAGTGAGTCCACTGCCTGCTCCGGACTGTCGAACTTGCGCGGTGGCGTGTCACAGGCCGAGGCCGCGAAGAGCGCGCCGGCCAGGACACAGGCGCGCAGGATGCCTAACGTTGAACCCGTCATCGCCGTCTCCCTCCGCCGCCCCTCGACCCACCTCCACGGGATCCCATGCTTGACGCTCCGCGGGAACTGCTGGCACGCGCGTTCGAACCGCTGTAGCTGCGGTTTCCGCCGTTCAACGCGCTCGAGCCGCTCCGATTGCTCATGCCACTCGAGCTACTCGGGACGCTGCGATTGCCGACACGATCGCCACCGGCGCCGCCTGCTCCACCGACGCCTCCCGACCCACGGTTGCTCGCTCCCGCGCCCGACCCGGCACCGCGTCCGCCTCCACCAACGTCTCCGCCCGATGCCCGATTGGTGACGCCACCACCACCAGAGCCGACGCCGGAACCACGATTGCTTGCGCCTCCGCCGACGTCGCCGCGCGAAGACCCACCAAACTTGTTAGCAGTGGCCCGGTCGCCGTAGGGCGCTCCGCCTCGATGCGATGGATTGTGCGACCAGTTGCTGCCGCCCTTGGGACCCGCGGCTCCACGGCCGCCACCAACTCCACCCACTCCACCCACTCCACCGGCTCCGCCAACGCCGCCAGCTCCACCAACTCCTCCGACGCCGCCGACTCCACCAACGCCGCCAACTCCACCAACTCCTCCCACGCCCCCGACCCCACCAACGCCACCAACACCGCCGACGCCGCCAACACCCCCGAAATTGTTGTTGATATAGATGTTGCCGCCGCCCCAGCCGGCGTAGCAGCATGCACCGCCCCACATCGCGGCGCCCCACATCATGCCGAACCCGAACGAGACGAACGCCGCCCCAGCGTAATACGGCGGGTAGTAGATCGGTGGATATGGGTAGTACGCATACGCCGGAGGCCCATACACGTACGTCGGACTATATGACGGCACGTAGACGACCTCGGGGTTCGCGGACTCCACGACGATCACCTGCTTCGACTCGACGACCTGCACCTCGACTTTCTGGTGCTCGTTCGACTCCAGCGCGCCCTTGTCTTTCGCCTTTTTCCGCATCACCTGAACCGCATCCATCACTTCAGACTGTTGCGCCAGGAATGCGTTGCCCAGGTCGGTGGTCCACTGGATGTCGTCGTGCAGGCGCTTCACCACCTCGGGAACGGCTGCCATCGATTGGATGATCGGATCCCATGGTTGCTTTTTGATGGAGTCGGCGAGGGCCTGGTCCTTCAGTTTTGGATATTTCAGCATGTACTGGTGCAGCTGGACGATCTCCAGCGGATACGTCGATGCAGCGAGCGTTTGCGCGAGTAGCGGGTCGGGATACAGCGCGATCGGCGCCACGAGCGCCTGGAGCGCTTCGGGCGGGAGTTTCTTGGCGGCAGTGTCGTTCTTTGCAGCAGTGTCGAGGGACGTGGCCGTTGTCGTCGCCGCTGTTGACGGTTTCGGTTGTTGGTTCGTTGGCGCCGGTTGCTGGCTCGATTTCTGCGCCGACCCCGCCAGCTGCCCACCTGCGCGCACATTTGCGGCGAGCAGGAAAGCACCCGCGACCATGGCCGCCTGACCCCAACCTCGCGTTCGCTTCGCGTTCATGTCAGGATTCTTCCTCGGGAAGTGTCTGATCGAGCGACTGTCCAGTCACTCGAGCGACGTATGACGAGGGCGTCGCCGAAAGCGCGCGGTAGGGCCATAGAACCTGCTTCCGCGCTGGTCCATTAAGGTCGCCGCGCGCCTCACTCTGGCGCGATGCGACCTTGGGCCAGTGGGGCCGTCGCCGTGGCCCTTGTGTTGCACGTTTTCCCTGCCTGATCTCGAGCCTCCTATACGACTAGAGTGCAGTAAGGAATCGGCCCTGGAAGAACTGGGTGACGCCCCGGAGCCCACCCTTTTCCAGCACGCCATATCCGTATCCGAGCTCGATGCGCAAATAGTCCATCAGGCTCCACTTGAGCGCTGGCGTCAGGCGCCAGAACTTGCCGCCCTGCAGCGTGCCGTCATCGAAATCGGCGTAGGACATGTTCAGCGAAGCCTCGACGGAACCCGGCCCGCCCTCGAATATCGTACGCGTGGGGGACACGGCCTTGAAGTATGCGGTCCCGCTGTTGTAGCCACGCGTCTCGCCCGTGATGAGCCATGAGACGCTGAGGTTGCCGCCGTGTAGTGTCGGATCTCCAACGGTCGGTGCATCAAATGTCTGCCAGCCGTATTCGCCGCCGTAGAGCCAGGACCCTTTTCGATAATAGGCTTCGAATCCCAGTGTATTGGCGTGATCCGTCGGGAACACGTCGGTGTCGATAAAATTCGGCGCGAGGTAGGATTCCGGTTTCGACTTGGCCCGGAAGCTTCCCTCGTCAGGCTTCACGTCGCGGCCCATGATCGCGACGTGCAGGAGTTCAGCCCGTTCCTCCGAGAACAGCGGCAGCCAGACCAGTCGGCCGACGATCTGGTGATCGTACGTGGCGAACTTCGTGTGGTCCGATGCGAAGTCGTTGTAGTAGGCAACGTCCCAGAGCAGTCGCTGGCGCCTTGCATGCCCGATCCACTTGATGCCGTCCCCAAGGATTGGAATGAATGCGTCCAGGAACGGGCTACGCTCCATGGTCCAGATGTCGTATCCGGTCATGTATTTGTACTGGGAGTAGCCCTCTTTCGTGCGACCGATGAAGAAGTCGCTCGAGATCTCGGGCACGGCGATCATGAGGCCCGTCTGACGAAACTGCCATTCGTCGAGGTTACCGTCGTACATGATGCCCATCGTCCATGAGAAGGGCCGCTCGGTCTTGAACTTTCCCTTGAAGAGCAGGCGGAAATCGCGAAGTCCGTAATCGGGGTCCGCTTTCACCTGCTGCTTCGCGTTATCGTCCTGTGAGTAGGTGGCGAAGTCGACCAGGAAGCCATATCCGATCCGGAACGTGGTGAACCCGAAGTCGAACGTGTTGTACTTCGCCAGTCCTCGCGCCACAGGCTGCTGAGCGTCTGCCTCGCCGGCGACGACCGTAGTGTCGAGCGCCGCCGGTTTTGTCACCGTCGTGTCCTGGCCTCGCGATGCGTCTGAAACCGTCAACAGGAGCAGCACCGCGAGGCCAGCCCGAGGATCAATACTCATCGAAATACCGCTGGATCGTCTTCGGGTCCTGCGTCTTCAGGAGGGCGAGCCGCAGCAGCACCCTCGACTTCTGCGGGTTGAGGCCTAACGACGCGACAAAGTTGTTCTTGTCGTCGTCAATTTCGACACCCCGGCCCACCTGGCCCGTGGCGACCCGCGACGACCGTACGGCGACGACGCCCTTTTTCGCCTGCGCCGCAAGTGCTTCAACCGCCTTCCCGGTCATGTTCCCGTTGCCCACGCCGGCGATCACCAGGCCCTTCGCACCGGCCGCAACCGCGGCATCGATCAACGCGCCGTCCATGTTCTCGGCGGCCATGATGATGTCAACGCGTGGCAGGACAGTGTTCTTGTCAACGGAGAACTCGGACGACGTGGTGTTCTTGCCAACCGGACCGCGATACCACTCAATCGTCCCGTAGGCCACGGTGCCAATGAGGCCCGAGACCGGTGACAGGAACGTCTGCACCGCGGTGGTACTCGTCTTCGTGAGCGAGGACGCCCCGTGGATCCAGTCGTTGACCACGACCAGGACGCCTTTGCCAGCCGCGTTCGGGTTAGCCGCCACTGCTACGGCGTTGTAGAAATTCAGCGGGCCATCCGCCGAGAGGGCGGTGGAGGGACGCATCGCAGCGGTGAGCACCACCGGCTTCCGCGTCTTGACCACCAGGTTCAGGAAATACGCGGTCTCCTCGATGGTGTCCGTGCCGTGCGTGATCACGATGCCGGCCACGTCGGGCATTGCCGCCAGTTCGTTGATCCGCGTCGCGAGCTTGATCCAGACTTCATCGTTCATGTCCTGGGAGCCGATGTTCGAGATCTGCTCGCCGCGCATGTTGGCGAGTTTTTTCGCCTGCGGCACGGCAGCCAGGAGCTGCTCGACGCCGACCTGTCCACTTGTGTAGGCGGCCTGGACGTCGCTCGCCGCGGCACCAGCGATGGTGCCGCCCGTCGCAAGCACGACGACGGTTGGCAGGGAGCCTTGGGCGGCTGCCGATTCGTTGCTGGCGGGCCCTTGGGCGCCAGCCGCCGTGACAAGGAGAACGGTGACCGCCAGCGAAGCGCGAATTCGACTAATCATGGAACCCTCCTACTGCGCCAACAGCGCGATGACTGGTCTCCAGGCCTGCGGGAGGATGTTCCCGACGGCGCGGGAGACCGGGTATTGCACGTGCACATGCCTCTGGACCCTCGCTGGTCATGGCGTCCTCGCTCATCGGGCGACCATCAGCAACCACGGCGTCCCGACCACCAGGTACAGCACCATGCAGAACAGCGTATGCATCCCACCGAGCTTGTAGAGCTCTCCCTGCGTCAGGTATCCACTCCCCACGAACAGGAGGTTTGCGCTCGACGCCTGCGGCGCCATGGCCGCGAAGTAGTTGCTCGCAAACAGGAGCTGGAACGCGAGGACGGCGGGCGACACGCCGAGCTTGACGCCGACGCCCAGGAAGACGGCGAAAAGCGCAAGGATCTGCGCCGTCTGGCTGACGAACAGGTAGTGAAGCGCTACGTACACCACGACCAGGATCACCCCGGCGACCACTGGGGTGAGTCCCTCGAGGCGCATAACGAGGCGCCCGCCGAGGAACTCCATGAAGCCGAGCTCATTGAGCTGGGCGCTCATCGTGAACAGCACCGCGAACCAGATGAAGGTGGCAAGGACGTCGCCTTCCTTCGCGATGTCGCCGAGAGTGAGGATCCCGGTGGAGAGCAGGACCGCAAAGCCGAGAAACGCGATCGCGGTCGGGTCCATGTTCAGGGTGGCAGCCGCACCCCATAACGCCACCATGACAAAGAAGGTGGCGCCCACCACCTTCTGGTCCCTGGTCAGCGGGCCTAACGCCTGGAGCGACTTGCGAGCCTGGGCCGGAGCCTCGGGCATCTTCGTCACTTCGGGTTTGATGATCTTGTAGAGCAGGAGCGGCGTCAGCACCATGGCGAGGAGCGTCGGGACGGCGGCGGCGATCAACCACGAGCCGAACCCGATCTTGACGCCATATTGCAACGCGATCTCGCCCCCCAGCGGGTTGCCGGCCATGGCGGTCAGCCACAGCGCGGAGGAGAGCGTCAGGCTCGCCATGCCCGAAAACATCAGGAATTTGGCGAGACGTTGCCGGTCCTTCCGCTCGGGAGTCACCCCGGCCGCTTCGGCGACCGACAGGGCGAACGGGTACAGGACACCCGAGCGCGCCGTGTTGCTGGGAAAGGCCGGGGCGATCACGGCGTCGAGGGCAAAGATGCCGTAGGCCAGGCCTAACGACGACTTGCCGAAGATGGTGATGGCGCGGTAGCCCAGGCGCTGCCCGAGCCCGCACTTCGTGACCGCGCGCGCCACCAGGAAGGCCATGATGATG
>DATMBT010000086.1:0-2414 GCA_035559475.1 Gemmatimonadaceae bacterium | reverse complement strand
ATCCAGCCCGGCCAGGGTCGTGGCGGCGGTGGCGGCGGCTTCGGCGGCGGTGGCGGCTACAACTGGTGCAACAATGCCGGCCCCGGTGGCGGCTTTGGCGCTGGTGGTGGTGGCGGCGGCGGCCGCGGTGCGCAGCAGCCTGCGGCTCCGCAGACCCCGCCGGCACTCAACCCGGCGCTGGGCGGCGTATTCCGCTCGGACAATTCCGGCGGTACGTGGCGCCTGACGAGCAACTGCAACGCGCGCCCGATGTATTTCTCGCAGCTGCGCGTCGATGCCCAGAACCCGAACAACGTGTACGTGGCCGGCCTGCCGATCGCGAAGTCCCTCGATGGCGGCAAGACGTTTGCAACGCTGGATGATGCGGGCGGTCACGGTGAGCCCGGGCACGTGGACGTTCACGCGATCTGGGTTGATCCGAAGAACTCGAACCACATCATGAACGGGAACGACGGTGGTCTCGACATCAGTTACGACCAGGGTCGCAACTGGATGTCCGTCAAGACCATGGCGGCCGGCTATTTCTACGCCGTCTCGTACGACATGCGCCGGCCCTACTGGGTCTGCGGCGGGTTGCAGGACAACGGCAGCTGGTGCGGACCGAGCTCCAAGCGCGCCAACGTCGGCATCCTGAACTCCGACTGGTTCCGCATCGGCGGCGGCGACGGCTTCTTCACCGCGCAGGACGCGAACGACTACAACATCGTCTACGCGGAATCGCAGAACGGCAACACGAGCCGGATCGACCTTCGCACCGGCCGCGGTGGGAGCATCCGTCCCTCGGCGCCCCCGCCACCTCCGCAGGTTGACGTCCCGTCGGCCGCGGGCCGTGGTGGAGCAGGCGGCGGCGGTGGTGGAGGTGGTGGACGTGGCGGCACGCCTAACGTGATCAACGGCGCCCCCGGTGAGAATTACCGCTACAACTGGAACACGCCGTATTACCTCTCCAACCATAACGAGTCCGTCGTGCTGCTCGGCGGCAACCGGGTGTTCAAGTCGTACGACCGCGGTGAGACCTGGATCGCAAGTCCTGACCTGACGAAGCAGTACGACCGGAACACGGCCAACCTCATGGGCCAGCCGGGGAACGTGACGATGCTGTCGAAGAACGACGGCCTCACGCAGTACAGCACCGTCATCACGGTGAGCGAGTCACCGATCAGCCCGAACATCATCTGGGCCGGCACCGACGACGGTAACGTCCAGGTGACGCGTGACAACATGGCAACGTTCACCAACGTGAGTGCGAACCTGCCTGGGCTTCCCGCTGGCCACATGTACTGGGTCGCCCGCGTGGTCGCGTCCACGCACGACTCTTCGCGCGCCTACGTGGCCGTGGACGGTCACCGCAGCGACGACCTGAAGCCGTACCTGTACATGACGAACGACTTCGGGCGCACCTTCGTGAGCATTTCGGGCAACCTGCCGGCCTACGGCAATCTCGAGACGATCGCGGAGGACCCGAAGAATCCGAACCTGCTGTTCGCGGGCACGGAGTTCGGCCTGTACGTGTCGCTCAACCGCGGACAGTCGTGGCAGAAGTTCATGAACAACTACCCGACCATTCGCACCGACGACATTCGCGTGCATTCGCGCGATGGTGACCTGATCGTGGGAACCCACGGCCGGTCGGTCTGGATCGCGGACGACATCACGCCGCTGCAGCAGCTCACGCCGGCGGTGCAGAACAGCGACGCACACCTGTTCGACATCCGGCCAGCGGTGGCGTACATCCAGGACCGGAAGCTGCTCCAGCAGGTGACGGGGCAGATGGTGTTCGCTGGTGAAAACGCGCCGGCGGGAACCTCGATCAACTACTACCTGAAGGCGGCGGGCACGGGAACGGTGAAGATCACGATCTCGGACATCTCGGGTCGCACGATTCGCGACCTGGAAGGCCCGGCTACGCAGGGCATCAACCGCGTGCAGTGGAACCTGCAGCCTAACGCGCCTCCCGGTCAGGCCGGTCGTGGCGGTGGCGGTGGTGGTGGCGGAGGTGGTGGTGGCGGGAACACCGTACCGCCGGGCACGTACCGCGTGACGCTCACCGCTGGTGGACAGACGCTGACGAAGACGGTCGAAGTGCTCGAAGATCGGTGGATGGACCAGCGTTAGAACTTCGCTGAAGTTCAAAGGGCCTCGACGAAAGTCGGGGCCCTTTGCTTGCACTTCCCTGATCCGCGGGGCCAGAGGCCAGAGCGACCCCGCTGCTTCTGGCTTCTGGCTTCCGGCTTGCGATTTGATCGTTACCTGCGGCCCGGTCTCCTCGCAGCCGAGGCGACGCCACCTTCGAAGCGACCCCACAGTACCGACCACTCGTCCTCGGGTGAACGTGTCACATTGACGGGCGCGTAGGCGTCGAGGCGTGCATGGAAAACATCACCTGCCTGTATGAAGTACACGTCGTCCGGCGT
>DATMBT010000085.1:0-4186 GCA_035559475.1 Gemmatimonadaceae bacterium | reverse complement strand
GTCAGGCCCAGTCCGGTACCATCGACCGAAATGAAGTAGTCGATCTTTGCGGGCGGCCTGGCGAAGAGGTGCTTCACGCCGCGCAGGTTCCCCGGGCCTTCCTCGCCCACGTTGGCAACAAAGTAGATCGTGCCCAGCGTGCGGACGTTGCCGGCGGCCATGGCCTTCGCCACCGAGAGCAGGACCGCGAGCCCGCGACAATCGTCGCCGATGCCCGGACCGCGCATCAGCGTCCCCTCGCGCTTCACGCGGACGTCGGTCTCCTCGGGGAACACCGTGTCGAGGTGCGCGGCGAAGATGACCACCGGTCCGCCACCAGTCCCGGGTCGTTCCGCGATCACGTTGCCTATCGAGTCGATGCGCACGTTGCGAAGCCCGAGCGCCTCGAACCGCTTCTTCATCTCGGCGGCGCGCCGTTCTTCCTTGAACGGGGGCGCGGGGATCTCGCAGATGGAGACCTGCTGCTCGATGGTCCATGCGTTGTCGGCACGAAGCCGGTCGAGGGCGGCGCGGATCGCCGGGTTTCCGGCTGGTTCCCCCTGGGCGTACAGTGCAGAAGGAATGGCGAGCGCGAACGCGAGCGAGCGACGAAGTGTCATTGAATGGAAGCCATGAGCGAAGCGATGGCGGCGGGCTTGAGTCCCGTTGCCAGGGCGAGTGACAGGAGCATGCGCGCCTTCTGTGGATTGAGGTCGCCAGCGCCTAACGTGGTGCCACGACCCTCGGGCAAATCGCGCAGACTGTCCGGATTCTGGTTGCGGCCAACGCGGCCCGACCCCGTGCGGTTACTGGTGACGACGATGACCCCTTTGTCGGTGGCGCGTCGCAGGGCACGTGATTGTGAAGGTGTCGTGCCGCCGCGTCCAACACCTGCCACGACCAGTCCCCTTGCGCCGGCGGCGACGAGTGCATCGACGACCGTGCTGTCCGCGCCGATGTAGCTGTATACGATGTCCACTTTCGGGAACGCGTCCACGCGATCGAGGTTGATCAACGCGTCTGGACACTTCGCCGGAGGCGGCGAACGAAAGTAGATGCCGTCGGGATCAGTGACACCCGCAGGCCCGGCCACCGGTGCCGTGAATGCGTTGAGCCGCGTGGTGTTCGACTTCGTGACCTCGCGGGCGAGGAAGATCTCGTCGTTCATCAGCAGGAGCGTCCCTCGTCCGCGTCCTTCAGGTGAAGCTGCAAGCTTCACCGAGTTCATCAGGTTGGCTGGGCCATCGGCGCCGACCCAATTCGCCTGCCGCATGGCGCCGGTGAGGATGACTGGCGCACATCCGCCGACCGTCAGGTCGAGAAAAAACGCCGTCTCCTCCATGGTGTCGGTGCCGTGGGTGACGATGATGCCCGCGGGCGGGTTTGGCTCTCCCTGCACGGCGCGAATGCGACGCGCGAGGTCGCGCAGCATTTCCTGCGTCACCGCACCTGAGGCGACGTTGCTGAACTGCTCGACGGTCACGTCGGCGATATCGGACAGGCCTGGTATTCCCGATACGAGTTCCGCGCCGGTGCGACGCGGATCGTTGCCCATGTTCGAGATGGTGCCGCCGGTGGCAATGACGTGAACGCGCGGCTTCGGCTGTTGAGCGTGCGACGGCAGCGGTACGCACGCAAGCGCAACGAGTGCGGCCGAGGTTATGTAGTGCCTCACGCGTGGGCCACCGCAGGCACGGGCTGTTCTGCCGCCGCAGCAAGCTTGCGGGCGAGCGCCTCGTAGAGCCTCATGGCAATCGGCCCCGGTTTCCCGTTACCCACAGGCTTCCCGTCGATCGTCACGACTGGCATGACATCGCTCGTCGTGCCGGTGAGGAAACCTTCCTCGAGGAGTGGAATCTCGTGCCGGTAGATCGGTGTTTCCGAAACCGGGATTCCCATTCCGTGTGCCAGCTCGATCACGACATCACGCGTGACACCGGGCAGCACGTAGTTGGAGTTGGGGTACGTGCGGACCTCGCCGGCGATGACGCCGAAGAAGTTCGTGTGCGATCCCTCAGTGATGACGGCCTCGCGCACAAAAATGGATTCGAACGCATCGTTGTCTGAAGCGAACTGCTTGGCCATCACCGCCGGGAGCAGGTTCACGGTCTTGAGGTCGCACCGGGACCACCGGTAGTCCGGATACGTCATCACGGCGACGCCGCGTCCGCGAACTTCGCCGGGTGGATTGAACGCGCTCGCGGACAGGAAAACCGTTGCCGGTGTTCCCTTCGGCGGGAAGTGATGCGTGCGTGGCGCTGCGCCCCGCGTGATCTGCAGGTACACGGTGCCCTGCCCGTCGAACAGTGAGTTCTCCTGGATGATCCGTTCATGCAGCGAGCGGATCGTGTTCATGTCGAGGCCCGCATCGATGCGGAGTTCCCTGAGGCCTCGCGCGAGCCGGCGGGCATGCCGGTCCCATTCGAACAACCGCCCACGCACGACGCGCGTCACCTCATAGACGCCGTCGCCGAAGAAGAAGCCGCGTTCGTCAACCGACAGCTTGGCTTCATTACGCGGCAAAAACTGGCCGTTCAGATAGACAATCGACACTTGAATTCCGAGTTAGAGTCAAAGTTCAAAACATCTAAAACACGGGGGTCGCGGAGGTCACGGGGGCCGGCAGTCGATTCACCAGGTCTTGGACGGAGAGTTTCCCCCGTGACCTCCGTGACCCCCGTGTTAAAGTGTTTTCAAGAATCGAAAATACAGACCCGGCGCTCTCGAAGCGCCTTGGCAATGAAGTAGATGCCGCGCGAATAGTCGGTCAAGGACGCCAGACGCGCAAAAAGCGCCGCCACCGGGACTTCCGGGGGCGGCGCCAAAAGGAAAAAGGTTCTGACCCTATTTCTTCGTCAGCAATTCCTCGATCAGGTCGAGCGCCCGCGGATCCTTTGATTGTCCCAGCCAGAACAGCGCCTTCTTTCGCAGCTCCGGATCTTTGCTCGTGCGGACAACGTTGATGAGAGCCGTCACACCTTCGCCATTGCGACGCTGCGACAGCGCAAAGACGGCGCTTTCCCGAACCTCACGATCAAGCGCGGCATCACCGACGAGTTCGGTCAGGCCCCGAGTCGCAGGCTCCTCCGCCAGTTGTCCGAGCCAGAACGTTGCACCTTCGCGGACGCTTCGGGGACGCGAGTCGTTGCGCGCGATGCGCATCAGCATGGGCCAGACAACGATGCTGTCCACCAGTGTCGCTGGAAAAATCGCTTCCTTGCCCACGCGCCCGTCATTCGACTCGGCTAATCCGATGAGGTAATCGGTGGCACTCCGCGCGCCGACTGAGCCGAGATCGGTCGCGGTTGACGACGCCCGCCACCGGCCACCGACATAAAACCGGAGATCGGTCGTTTCGCCGTCACGTCGCACGATGACAAGACGGCCAGGGCCCGCATCGCAATCGATGTCGTATTCCACGTCCCGCGATCGCTTGTTGTCGTCGCTGTTGTAGTTCGAACGGCCGGAGTACCAGACGTTGTTACCACGGCCACACACGCCGGGCCGCAACGGGAACGACATCCGGACTTCGCCCTCGCGGACCGCGTTCACCCGGGACGACAACGCCTGCGCGCCGGCGACGGTGCCGAAGCCGAACGCGGCGCAGGTGAACGCGGTGATGATCGTGGTGTGTCTCATTTGTTGATGATCTCCTCCAGGAACTTGATCACGCGAGGATCGCGTGACTGCCCCAGCCAGAAGATGGCCTTCGACCGCATCTCGCGGTCGGTGTCGCGACGCGCGATGTCCATGAGCTTGTCGATGGAGGCCGTGTCCTTCGAGTTCTGCGACAGGACGAAGATGATCTGCTCCTTCATTTCCTTGTCGGTGACGCGGTCGTAGAGCGCCCCGATTTCGGCAACCGTGGCCGCCCTGTTGTTGCCGGCCCAGAAGAGCGCCTGCTTGCGCAGTTCCATCGGCTCGCGCTCGTTGGTCGCGATCGCAAGCAACCACTCGCCGCTGCCGGTGGCGCGCTGGTTGGCGACGGAGAACAGCACACGCTCCTTGAGGTCCTTGTCGTTGAGCCGCGTGTAGAGACCGCGCAGGAAGGTGGTCGACGACGTATCGCGACGATTGCCGAGCCAGAAGATGGCCTGTTCACGCGACCCCTTTGAGGCGTTCTCGCGCTGGGCAATGTCCCGCAGGATCTGCGACGCTTTTTCGCTCCTCGTGTTCGACAGCGAGAAAATCGCTTTCTCCTGGATCG
>DATMBT010000084.1:0-6797 GCA_035559475.1 Gemmatimonadaceae bacterium | reverse complement strand
GTTTCGTGACCGCCCGCGGCGTCAGCGCCGCACGGTCTCATTCCCGGAGTATTTCATGACGTGGTTCCACGCTGCCCGCGCGCGCCTGCGCCTGCTCGCCCCACGCGCCGCCAAATCCAGGATCGACGACGAGATCCGCTTCCACATCGACATGGAAACGCAGCGGCTCGTGCGCGAGCAGAAGCTCGATAACGACGAAGCCAGAAGGCGCGCACTCGCGACCTTCGGCGGCGTACAGCAGCATCGCGAGACGCTCCGCGAGGGCCGTGGCACCGCCTGGTTCAGCGGCCTGTCGCTCGACCTGAAACTGGGCGTCCGGATGCTCGTGAAGTATCCCGGCCTGACGATCATTGGCGGCCTGGCGATGGCGTTCGGCATCTGGTTCGGCGCCGTGACCATCCAGATGTTCGGCGTCCTGGCGAGTACGAAGCTGCCGCTTCCGAACGGCGATCGCATCGTAAAGATCCAGAACTATGATGTGAAAGAGAGCCAGGAAGAGGATCGGGTGCTGTACGACTACCAGCTCTGGCGCACCGCACGATCGATCACGGACATCGGCGCCTATAGCGACAAGAGCGTCAACCTGGTGAGTACGGTCAGCAGCGCGGCGCCCGTCGTGGCGGCGGAAATCACCGCGTCCGCGTTTCGGATCGCACCGGCGCGTCCCGTGCTCGGCCGCGTCCTCAACGAGTCGGACGAACGTGCGGGCGCACCGCCCGTCGTGGTGCTCGGCCACGAGGTGTGGACCCGGCGTTTCGATAGCGACCCGCAGATTATCGGACGCAGCGTGCAGCTCGGAACCGGCTTCGCGACGGTCGTCGGTGTGATGCCGGAGGGTTATGCGTTCCCCGAGTCGCACGAGATGTGGCTGCCGCTTCGCACCGATGTCGTCGGCGTGGAGCCGCGACAGGGTCCTCCCATCGTCGTTTTTGGGCGCCTGCCGAGTGGAACGACGCTCGAAAACGCGCGGGCGGAGCTGACGACGCTGGGCCAGCGGCTCGCCGCGGAACACCCGGCGACGCACGGGCAGATCCAGACGCACGTGATCCACTACACGCAGTTCAATGTGACCAACACCGACACGTTGCAGGTGATGGCTCTGACCTATTTCTTCGTCATCGCGCTGGTGGTGGTCGTGTGCAGCACTGTCGCACTGCTCCTCTTCGCCCGTGCCGCGGCGCGGGAGACGGAGATTCTCGTCCGTAGCGCGTTAGGCGCGAGCCGGCGGCGAATCGTGGGACAACTCTTTGCCGAGGCGCTGGTGCTGTCGGGCGTCGCGGCCGTCGTCGGGCTGCTGGCGGCGCAGCTGGCTCTGTCGCGCTGGGGCCGGCCGTACCTCGAGGCGAACTATGACCGGCTTCCCTTCTGGTACAACTTCAACCTGTCGCCAACCACCATCATGTACGCGCTCGCGCTCGCGGTGATCGGCGCGCTGGTGGCGGGGGTGATGCCGGCCCGGAAGATCACCCGTGGACTGGGCACGCAGCTTCGTGCCGGCACGACCGGTGGTGGCGTGAGCTTCGGCGGCATCTGGACGGCGGTCATCGTTGTGCAGGTGACCCTCACCGTCATGTTCCCGGCAGTCGTTATGCTCCTGCGGAGCGAGTCAAACCGCATCGCGTCCAAGGACGCCGGCTTTCCAATGCAGGAGTATCTGGGGGTGAAGGTCGCCATCGACGCTCCGTCGGAAACGATGACACCCGAGACGGTCGCCGCGCTGGCCGCGCGGTTGAGCGCTTCCATGGAAACGTTGCGCCAGCGGCTGGAAGCGGAGCCCGCAGTGGCCGGCGTGACGTTAGCCACTGCCTTGCCGCAAGACTATCACGCCGAGCGACGCATCGGCGTGGAGGCCATGCCCGACAGTGCACTGTTCTGGGTGTCAACGGCACGGATCGATCCGTCGTACTTCACCGTGCTGAAGGCGCCGATGATCGCAGGGCGCGCGTTCACCAGCGGCGATCTCTCGCCTGATGCCCGGGTGGTGATCGTCGACCAGGGCTTCGTGGATCTGGTCATGCCCGGACGGAGCGTCATCGGGCATCGCGTGCGGGTCAGTTCTACGACACAGGTCGACTCGAACTGGACCCAGTTGCCGTGGTACGAGATCGTGGGCGTGGTGAAGGAACTCGGGATGGGAACTGCGCTGGAACGCTCGCGGACTGCTGGCGTGTACCTGCCTAACGTTCCGGGAAGCCGTACCACCATGAACATGATCGTGCGCGGCCGCAGTGACCCGTTGGCGATCGGTCCACGCGTCCGCGACCTGGCGGCAGCGGTCGATCCGGCGCTCCGCATCGAGCAGATCACGCGCCTCGACCAGCTCAAGACGCCGTTGCTCTGGTTCCTTGGCCTGTGGCAAAAGATCATCATGGGAATGACCGCCGTCACGCTGCTGCTTTCGCTGTCTGGCATCTACGCCGTGCTGTCGTACATCGTCGCCCGCCGCACGCGGGAGGTCGGGGTGCGGGTGGCGTTAGGCGCGAGCGCGCGCAGGATAATCATTTCCCTCTTCAGACGGCCAATGACTCATGTCAGCCTGGGCGTGATCGCGGGGAGCGTCCTCATCGCGGTGGCGGCAATCGGCGTCCAGCATACGGAGGAATTTGCCGGGATCCAGCCGCGGGGCCTGACCGTCGAGGAGATCGCGCTGCTCGTCGGGTACGCGATCCTGATGCTCGGGGTCTGCACCCTCGCCTGCGTCGTGCCTACCCTCCGCGCACTGCGGGTGCAGCCGACGGAGGCCCTGAGGGCGGAATAACGTTCTCCGTCGGCCCGACGCTAAAAGCGTACAGCCACACCGAACCGAGCGCCGCGTCGGCTCATCTGCAAACTCGGAGTCGCCTTCGCTTCTCCGAGCGGGACTGATGTCCAGCGATCGATACTGGACCCAACGACCGCTCCGACGACCATGCCAGCGACCGTGGAGCCCACAGTTTGAAAGAGCCCCTTTTGTTCCTTGTTGAACCAGCCATTATCTGGTTCCTTTTCGTCACCGCCCGTGAATCCCTTGAGGGCGCCCACGTAGAGACCAACGAGTGCGCCGATAGCGACTCCTCGCCCTGTATAACTCGCGGTGTTCACCTCGAGTCGGGTCACGCCAGCAAGTGCGACCACCAGCGTTTCCGGCGGCACGACCTGGAGAAACAACGTGTCACTGCGGACTCGCAACACACGGGCGACCTGATTGTCGAGCGAGTTCGGCGCGGACGTGATGCGGATGCGATCGCCGCGTTTGGGCTGTACCGTCTGGGACGACGCCGCGCCTAACGGCGCGAGCATGAGCGCGACGACAATTGGGAAAGCGTGGCGCATGTGACAATCCTCCGGTTGGTGACGTGCGCGAGTCGTCGGTAGTGCGAATCACGCGACACCAACATCGATCCAGAGGAGCGGCGTACCCATCGGTCGTGTTACGTAGCCGGGGAAGAACGATTACGTAGTTGCCCATAAACACTGACGGCCGGCCACCGAATCGGATGGCCAGCCGCCAAGTTGTGTCGCCGCAACAGTTTCTAATCGGGACGGCGGGATTCGAACCCGCGACCCCCTGAACCCCATTCAGGTGCGCTACTGGACTGCGCTACGTCCCGTCAAACACCCACACGACAATCTCGGCGGGTCGCGAAAATTAACCCCCGCTCGCTTGGCCTTCAACCAAGCTGGTTGCTGGTTGCTGGTTGCTAGTACTAGTGCTGGTTGCTGGTGCTGGTGCTGGGGCGCCCAAGCTCCAGCGCGAGCAACCAGCAGCCAGGACTAGCAACCAGCAACCAGCAACCAGCAAGATCAGCCTGTTGGCAACTACCGCCGTTTCGACGGATTGGTCACCGGCGGCGGCTCCTGGCCCCGCAGCGCCATCTGCCCACGCCGCGACAAGTCGATCGATTTCGCGAGAATCCGTGCCGACTCCTGGTCGGCGTGGAATCCCATGGAGTTCTCCGCCTCGATAAAGTCGGCGAGGAACTGCGCCTTGCGCTGATAATCACGCGCCCGCCTGACGTTGCCCGACGTGCTGTCCCGCTTCACCTCGGCGGCAATTTCCTTCGTCAGTTGCAGCACGGCATCAAGTGCCATGTTGCGCATCTCGAACGTCCGATCCTGAATCGTCGTCACCCGCGCCAGCAGCTCCTCCTCCGTCCACTTGTGGCATGTCTGGCAGGCACGATTCAGGTTGAGCACCGGGCTGCGCACGTGGTGATCGGAGATCTTCATCGCGCCTTCGCGCTTGTACGGCATGTGGCAGTCGGCACAGGCGACGCCAGAGCGCGCATGGATCCCCTGGTTGTACAGCTCGAACTCGGGATGCTGCGCTTTGAGCATGGGCGCACCGCTGATCGAATGCACCCAGTCGACCTGCCCGGTGGAGTCGTGGAACGCAAGGATGCTGTCGGCGGTGAGTCCCTTGCCCCACGGATACGTCAGGCGCTTCTCCGATCCCTTGAAGTAGTACTCGACGTGACATTGCCCGCACACGAACGTGCGCATCTCCTGGCGCGTCGCTTGTTCGTTGACGTCGTAGTCAGGGATTCCCTGCCCCGCCTTGAGCAGGCGAATGCCTTCGATGAAACCCGGCCGCGTCACGCGTAGTTGCATGTTCGTGGGATCGTGACAGTCGATGCACGACACCGGATGCCTGACGAGTTTCCGGGCCTCGAAATACGGCATCGGGTTCAGTTTGTCGAAGCCCTTGATCAGGTCTCCATCGCCCGCGCGCTTGTACGGCACGTACACCGACGCGTGGCAATGCAGGCACGTGCCGGGCTGGTGGGTCACCTTCTGCCGCTCGGTGAACTCCTGGTCCTCGAGCATGTACGCGTGCCCGCGCTCCTCGCGGAAATCCTTTGCGAATGCATACCCAGCCCAGAACTCACGCAGCCGCGGGTCTTCCTCGAGGCGCGACTGCGCGATCACGGAGCGCGGGTCGGCCGCACTGGGAGTGTGCGGCTCGCCTTCGCTCCCACCGTAGCGCGTGCGCACCTGGTCAACCGTCCGCCGGTAGTCGTCGTACTGGAGCGGAAAATTCTTGCCCCAGACTGCCGCGTCGTCCGTGGTATCGTCGAGAACGACGACGCGATAAAACGGGTTCCGCGCCTCCTGCTTGCGCTGGAAGATGTTCACCAGCAGCGCCGCGACGCCCACCACCACCACGGCGGCGCCAAATGCCGCCAGCAGAAGCAAGCTCCAACGAAACTCCCTGCGCGGAGCAGCAGTCCGACGGTCAGGCTTTTCAGTCATGTGTCGTCCCCGATCTGCAATCTGCAATCTGCAATCTGCAATTCATCATCGCACCCAGTGCCCGACGTACCGATGACAACGCACGCACGTCAACGGCTCATCGGCCCCTCTGCCCGTGCCTGACGAGTGGTCGATCGCTTCAGTGATCTCGGCGTGGCAATGACGACACGCCCCTTCGGTCACCTTGCGATTTGGTTCCGTGATGCGTATCGGGTCGGGAAAGCGCCCGGTGGTGAAGTAGAACGAGTGCCAGAAGCCGTTCCTGGCCTTCACCGCATATTTGCCAACGATGTTGTGCGGCGTGTGACAATCGTTGCAGGTGGCGACCGAGTGATGACTCCCCTTCATCCACGCGCCGTAGTGCTCGGACATGATATGGCAGTTCGCGCACGCCGCGGGGCTGTTGGTGAGGTACGACGCGCCACGGGCATACCCGAACGTGAAAAGGCCGAGACCCAGTGAGGTCCCGGCCAATCCCGAGGCCGCCAGTGCCCATCGTTGCCCGCGAGTCATGCGATAAGACTCGCCGGCCGGACAGACAAGTCAATCCATGGTCAGCGGCGCATCACGCCGAACCGGGCTAGTCGTCCTCGACCTTGATGTGACCAATCATCCCGAGCAGGGCGTGCGGGTCGCATTGGAACGTGTAGCGCCCCGGATCCCACGTGACCAGCACATCGTGCGTCTGGCCCGGCACCTGCAGCATCTGGGCGGCCTCCGGCAGTCCCGCTACGCCGGGGTTCGAGTCGGCTGGGAAGTGCACGTTATGCACGCCGACGACCAGCGTGTAGCGAATCACGTCTCCCTTGTGCGCCTCAAACTCGCTGGGCCTGAAGATATTGTTGCCCTTTTCGTCCGTGAGCATCTCGACGGTGATGATCTTCCCGCCAGGTCCGGGCTGCACAGGGCCTCCGGCCACCGGGGCTTCTTCGGCCTCCTCCTCCTTCTCGGCTTTCTCCCCACCGCCGCCACAGGCGAGGGCCATGGCCAGGAAGAAGAAGACACCGGGAACTCCTGCACGTACACGCATGATAGGCTCCAATCGTTAGGTATTGACCGGCGCGGGCATCAGAAGTCCCGCCGCCTGAACGCCCGCAAGGCGAGCAGTCCCGGAACGACCATCCAGGTCGCCAGGCCTGCCAGCGCTACCGACGTGCCGAGGGGCGTCCCGAGCACACGGTTGAACACGGCGCCCGTGTGACCCATGAGCGCCGAAACGTCGAATTGCAGCACGAGCAGAACTCGCGCGAGGTCCACCGGATTCGCGAAGGTAAGTGCGAGGAGCAATCCCTCCAGCGGATAGTCGGCCAGTCGAACGCCCGCCATGAGCACGATGCCGTCGTATGCCACCGCCAGCAGCAGCCACACGCCTAACGCAACGCCCACGCCTTTCAGCCGGTCGTCCACCAGTCCACCAATGAGCACGGCCAAGGCGCCGAACACGCCGGTCAGCGCGACACCGGCTCCCAGCATCATCAGCACGAGCGTGGCGTTGTCAGCGGTGATGGCGCGGTGCAGCACCAGCGGGCCCGTCACGCCGGCGACGAACGCCACCGAGAGCGGGA
>DATMBT010000083.1:0-5894 GCA_035559475.1 Gemmatimonadaceae bacterium | reverse complement strand
GTGAGGATCGAGGACGTCCAGTCGCAGCTGGACCAGCGCGTGACACAGACCAAAGACCTGGCGTTTGCCAAGCGCGTGGATTCAGCGGCCGCGCCATTGCGGAAGAAGTTCGAGGCGCTTCGCGCGGAGCTGTACGAGGTCGGGTGTCACGTGGACCAGTGCTCGCTCGACCAGCCCATGAAGCTTTACAACCAGCTCATGACGATCAACGGGCAGATCCAGTTGGGGGATTACGCACCCACCGCGCAGCATCTCGAAATGTTTGCCGAATGGTCGGGGAAAGTCGATGCTCAGTTGCGCAAGCTTCGTGAGCTTGAGGATACTGAGCTCGCGGCGTTCAATCGTCTTCTTCAGGAACTTGCGCTGCCGGCCATATTCGTGCCTGCTCGTAAGGTTATTTCTTGACAACGATTACACAGGTACGGCCGGAACACGGAGCACGCAGGTTGAACGGATAAACGCAGTTGAGCACGCACTGAAGGGCCGCATTGCACTCGAGCGCCTGGTTGCGCGTCGGGTCGGTGCGGCCCTTCAGTGCGTGCTCGATCAGTGTCTATCGGTACAATCAGCGTGATCCGTGTTCACGCTTTACCCGCGATCATCGTAGTTCACGGAGCCAGATATTGCGGTACCTGACTGGGTGCCCGTGATCCTGCAGCATGATCGGTAGTTTATCCGGGTGTGCGGTGTACGGTGGCCGAGCATAGTGCGCCGTCGGTCCACTCAGGGTGACGTTGTCCTGGATAAGCACTCCGTTGTGCCGCACCGTGACCGTCGCCGGGCGCAGCAGACTGCCTGACGAGTCGAAACGCGGGCCGTGGAACGTAATATCGAAGGACTGCCAGACTCCGGGTGGGCGTGAGGCGTTGACGAGCGGCGGAAACTGTCCGTACAACGCGCCCGCGTGGCCGTCCGCGTACGTCTCGTTGCGGTATGAATCCAGGACCTGGACTTCGTACATGTTCATCAGATAGACACCGCTGTTGCCGCGATCCTGACTGGTGCCAGCCGGCGGATTGGGCGTGGACCATTCCACGTGTAGCTGGACGTCCCCGAACGAATCACGGGTCATCAGGTTGCCGGCGTCGGGACGGACCTCGAAGTAGCCGTCGCGAACGGGCCAGCGGGCGGGTTCGCCCTTGGGATGGACCCACTTCGAAAGATCGGTCCCGTTGAACAGGATGATTGCGTCTTTTGGTGCCGGTACCGGAAGGGTGTCGGTCCCGGGTTCAACGACAGCGGGCTGTGGGCGCTGACGGGAGTGAATGGGCCACTCCTGTGAAGCTTGGGCCCCGCCCGTAGCAGGCATGATGAACCCCATGGAGGCGAGCCTGACGATGAGGCGATTCATACGATGCTCCTCCCTGCCCGTTCTTCAACCGGGACTTGCCTGAGTCGCAGGATGAGCCTGACGCCACGTTGATACGTGACGAATGCGTACCCCCATTGCACCAATACGCTGAGCCGGTTCCTGAACCCGGCCAGATAAAGGATGTGCACGAAGAGCCACAACAGCCATGCCAGAAGACCGCTGAACGTGAACCACGGAAACTCTGCCAGGGCGCGGTAACGTCCGATCACCGCCAGTTCGCCGTGCGTCTGGTAGTGGAACGCGGTGCGGGCTCGACCATTCAGGTCCGCGATGATGTTTTTCGCCGCTCGGCGTCCCATCTGCATCGCCCCCTGCGCGACGCGCGGCACCGGCCTGCCTGACGATTCAGCCACTGCGGCCTGGTCGCCGACCACGAAGATCTCGCGATGGTCCGGGATCGACAGGTCAGCGTTCACCTGCAGGTGACTCGCGCGATCAACACACGCCGGAAACGTGGTTGACAGCGGGGACCCGCGATTCCCCGCGGCCCAGAACACCGTTCGAGTCTCGATGCGGTCGTCACCAACCTGCACAAATCCTTCCCCGATTGCGGTGACGGCCGTATTCAGTCGTACTTCGACGCCCAGCGACAGCAGGTCGCGCAGCGCGCGGGCCGAAAGGTGCTCCTTGAACGCGGGCACCAGGCGCGGTCCGCCTTCGAGCAGGATGATGCGCGCCTTTGCCGGATCGATGCGGCGGAAATCACGGCGCAATGCCTTCCGAGCGATCGACACCATGATGCCAGCAAGCTCCACGCCCGTGGGTCCACCACCGACGATCACGATCGTCAACTCGGCCGCTCGCGCCGCTTCATCTGTGCAGCACTCGGCGCGCTCGAAGGCAGACAGGAACCGGTTGCGAACCTCGACCGCATCTTCGATGGTCTTGAGCCCGGGCGCGAGGGGTTCCCACTCGTTATGCCCGAAATACGCGTGGCGCGAACCGGCCGCGAGAACGAGGTAGTCGTATGGCAGCGACGTTCCGTTCGAAAGCCTGACCATTCTCATTCCGGTGTCGATGCCGTCCACGTTTGCGGCGAGCACCGTGGTGTTCCGGATGTATCGCAGGACCCAGCGAATGGGGACCGCGATATCGCTCGGCGCGAGGGCTCCCGTCGCGACCTGGTACAGCAACGGCTGGAACACGAAGTGGTTCGAGCGATCAACAAGAGTGATGTCGACCGGCGCTCGTTGCAGGGCCTTTGCGGCTTCGATGCCGCCAAACCCTCCCCCGACGATTACTACCTTGGGTCGCGGGGTATCAGGCATGAGGGTGGTTCCGCCGAGTCACGAGTCACGAGTCACGCGTCACGACCCGCCGATTCCCGATTCCCGAGAGCAACGTGCCCACGACAACCACGGTCACAGCGCCGACGACGTTGAGCCACAGGAACGCCACCTGAGGTGCGCGGAACGACACCGTGCCAACCGCCGTCATGCCGGCGATGAGTCCCCAGAATGCGCCGACCGCGCGCGTGCGCTTGATCATGGCCAACAGGAATACGCCGAGTATTGACCCATAAAAGAAAGAGCCGAACCGGTTCACGACTTCGATCAGCGAACCCAAAGAGCCCGCGTAAATCGCAACGACACACGCGAACAAGCCCCAGAAGCCGGTGGCCAGCTTGCCGACGGTGAGGAAATGCGCGTCACTGGCTTCAGGCCGGAACCATCGGCGATAGAAGTCGATCACCGTCGCGGTCGAAAGGGAGTTCAATTCGGCGGCGATGGCATTCATGGCCGCCGCCAGTACCGCCGCGATGAAGATCCCTGCCATCCCCAATGGCAACTGGTGCAGCACGAAGTTCGGGATCACGTAGTTCACGTCGGCCGACGGCTCGCCGGTCACCGAATTCGCGAGCGCCAACGCCTCAGTCCGCGCCGCCACCATCGAGGAATCCGCGGCGAGGAACACGCGGTTGCCTACCGCATCAGCGGCGCCTGACGAGGCCATTGCCTCGGCCGCCGCGCGCCGGGATTCGAACCCTGCGCGATAGCGTTCTTCGAGGATGGCGTATCCCGCCGGGTCCGCCGCGCGCACGCGAGCCTCGTGCGCGGGATTGAACAGCAGCGGCGATGGCGTGAACACGTAGTAGACGAAGACGAGCACGCCGATGAGCAGGATCAGCGCCTGGAGCGGGATCTTCCAATAGGCGCTCATCAACAGCGAGCTTCGTGCTTCTTCCACCGACTTCGCGGTGAGGTAACGCTGAACCTGGCTCTGGTCGGTCCCGAAATACGAGAGCATGAGGAACGTGCCACCGATGATGCCTGACCAGAACGTGTATCGCTTGGTAACGTCGAACGAGAAATCGAATACCTGCATGCGTCCGGCGGTGCCCGCGACGTGCAGCGCGGTGTCGGGGCTCACCGGAATGCGGATCAACAGCGTGATCACGATCATGAACAGTGCAGTCACGATCAGCACCATCTGCTTGACGTCGACCCACTGAATAGCCTTCACGCCGCCGAACATCGTATAGATGACCGTCGGGATCCCGATGAGCGCGACGGTCCATAACACTGGCCAACCGAAGACAGCCGAGAACACGATGCCGGGCGCAGACAGGATTGCGCCGCACGACATCGCACGCGAAAGCAGGAAGAGGAGCGCGGTCAGCGAGCGTGTCTTCGCATCGAAACGACGCTCGAGGAATTCGTAGGCCGTGTAGACCTTCGCCCCGTGAAGGAACGGCACCAGCGTGACGCCGAGGATGACCATCGCGATCGGCAGCCCGAAATAGAACTGCACGAACCGCATCCCATCGGTGGCACCCTGCCCCGTCGTGCCGATCATCGTGACCGCGGAGAGCTGCGTCGCCATCACCGACAGGCCCACGACCCACCAGGGAAGGCTGCGGTTGGCGAGGAAGTACCCTTCAATCCCCGTGGTCCCGCGCGCGCGCCGGAGCCCGTCGGTCACGATGTAGCCGATCCAGCCGACGACGATGAGCCAGTTGATCCAGTGCATACGCCGCCTAACGCCCGTATCGGTACTGGAGCCACCCGAGCAGCGCCAGCGCGGCGACCTGCATGGCCAGGACACGGACCAGTACGTGACGGAAGGTTCGAGGTCTCTTCTCCAGCACGGGCGCTCCAGTGAGGTCGCCGGGGAATATGGCCCGCGGTCGCCCGGTCCGGCCAGCAAGCGCCGGGAATCGGCCGGGCCTGCGGGCGTTGACACGGGACGGCCCGTTGTCACTTTCCCTTCCCACTCCCTGACCACACGCCCTCATGCCGCGTTTCCGCCAGTTCATCGTCGCAGCGAGCCTCGCTGCGTTAGGTCTCGCCTGCTCCCGCGCAGAGCAACCGCCTGCGGGGAGTTCCGGGCAGACGCGCGCCCAGATCACGACCTCTGAGACGTTCGACTCGAAGAACGTGGCCCCGTACACGGGCACGCACGACGCGACCTACACATACATCGATGCCAACATCAAGGCGCACACCGAAAACCTGCGCCGGTGGGTGCGGCAGCCGTCCGTCAGTGCACAGAACAACGGCATCGCCGAAATGGCGGAGATGGTCCGGAAGGACCTCCTCGCCCTCGGCTTCAAGGAAGCGGAGCTGGTCCCCACAAGCGGCCACCCCGGCGTGTGGGGGTACTACGATGCCGGCGCGGAGAAGACGCTCGCGGTCTACATGATGTACGACGTCCAACCAGTGGAGCCGACCGGCTGGTCAGTGAACGCCTTCGACGGCGCACTCGTGGACCGCCCGCTCGGCAAGGTCCTCATGGCGCGAGGCGCGACGAACCAGAAGGCGCCGGAACGGGCGTTCCTCAACGCGCTGGAAGCAATCATCAAGACGGGAAAGCTCCCGGTGAACCTGATGGTAGTGGCCGAGGGCGAGGAAGAACTCGGGTCGCCGCACTTCGGTGAGGTCATCGACAAGTACGAAGCGCGATTGAAGACCGCGTCCGGCGTGTTTTTCCCCTTCAACAGCCAGGAGCCGGACGGCGACGTCAGCATGTTCCTCGGCGTAAAGGGCATCCTCGCGTTCGAGATCGAGGCCAAAGGCGGCCCGCAGGGTGGCCCGGCGAGGTCGGAGATCCACGGCTCTTACAAGGTCATCACCGATTCGCCGGTGCTTCGCCTGGCGCAGGCGATTGCGAGCATGACCACGCCTGACGGGAACACGATCCTGGTGCCGCGTTACTACGACGCGATCCGGCCGCCGTCGGATGAAGAGCAGCAGCTCACAAACGGCATGCTGCCGGCATGGGTCGCGCAGGACAGCGCCGCTCGCGCGGGCATGGGGATCGAGAAGTGGATTGGCGGCATGAGCCCGCGCGACGCGCTCATCGAGTACCTGTTCAACACGACGCTGAACGTCGACGGCATCTGGGCCGGTTATACGGGACCGGGAATGAAAACCATCCTGCCGCACATCGCGACGGCGAAGATGGATTCACGACTGGTGCCAGACCAGGATCCTGATTCGGCGCTGGCGCTGATTCGCGCCCACCTGGATGGGAACGGATTCAGCGACATCACGTTGCGAAAGTTGAGCGGTTATCCGCCGGC
>DATMBT010000082.1:0-7768 GCA_035559475.1 Gemmatimonadaceae bacterium | reverse complement strand
TCACCAGTGGTGGTGGGAGTTCCGTTATCCGGAACAGGGCGTCACCACTGCGAACGAGCTCTATATCCCCACGGGCCGTCCGGTGAACTTCACGCTGCGCTCCCAGGACGTGATCCACTCCTTCTGGATCCCGCAACTTGGTGGAAAGCGTGACGTCGTCAGCAACCGCACGAACCATCTCTGGTTCACGCCGGATTCGGTCGGCACGCAGGCGTTCAACGGAAGCTGCAACGAGTTCTGCGGCGCGTCGCATGCGAACATGCGATTCCGCGCCTACACGGTTTCGCCGGATGAATTCGACAGATGGGTCGCAGGCCAGAAGGCCACTGCGGCTTTCACGGGAAGCGCCCCGGCTGCACCACCGGCAGCGCCGGCCGCTGGAGGCGCAGCGACAGCAACGCCAGTCGCTGAACAGGCAACTCCCCCGGCTGCTGCGGGCTACTTCTTCCCCAGGGAGCAACTGCCCGCGCACGTCATCCCGAAGACGCCGATTCCCGCTGGACTGACCTTCGACGAAAACCTGTTGGCCGCCGGCGATGCGCAGCGCGGCATGACGGCGTTCATTTCCTGCATCGGGTGCCACAAGGTTCGCGGAAATCCGCAGGCCATGGGCGTGATTGGCCCTGAGCTCACGCACATCGCATCGCGCCACACGATCGCCGCCGGACTGTTCCCGAATGACCCGGCCCACATGGCGCGGTGGATCAAGAACGCCCGGAAAATGAAGCCGATGGGCGCGATGAGCATGCCGACGCTGGGCATGGGTGAGGTGGACCCGATCCTGAAGACGACCGTCACCCGGTCCACCGGTGGACTCACCGACCAGCAGATCGCAGACATAGTCGCGTACCTGATGTCACTCAAATAGGGAATCGGGAATGGGGAATCGGGAATCGATCGCGATTCCCTTCCCCAACCACTGATTCCTGATTCCCGACTCCCGATCACCGATTCCCGCCAATGGCCACTGTAGCAGCATCGCCTACCTACACGACCGCCGGAGCGCAGCGCTACGGCATCATGGATTGGCTGACCACGGTCGACCACAAGAAGATCGGGACGCTGTACCTGCACACGGCGCTCTTCTTCTTCGTGGTCGGCGGCGTCGAAGCGATCATCATGCGCTACCAGCTGATGTCGCCGAACAACACGGCGGTGTCAGCCGAGACGTTCAACCAGCTCTTCACGATGCACGGCACGACGATGGTCTTCCTCGTCATCATGCCGCTGTCGGCCGCCTTCTTCAATTTCCTCATACCGCTGCAGATCGGGGCGCGCGACGTCGCGTTCCCCCGCCTCAACGCGTTCAGCTACTGGGTGTACCTGTTCGGCGGCCTGTTCATCACGATCCCGATCTTCTTCAACGCCGCGCCTGACGGCGGCTGGTTCGCCTACACACCGCTCACCGGCAAGACGTTTTCGCCGGGCCAGAACATGAACTTCTGGGTGTTAGGCATCCAGATCCTTGGTATCTCGTCGCTGGCGGCCGCGTTCAACTTTGCCACCACGATCATCAACATGCGCGCGCCAGGCATGAACCTGATGCGCATGCCGATGTTCACGTGGATGTCGTTCGTGGTGCAGTGGCTGATCATCCTCGCGTTCCCCGTCATCACGGTCGCGCTGTTCTTCATGCAGTTCGACCGCTTCTTCGGGACGAACTTCTACAACACGTTCGCCGGCGCGGACCCGCTGCTGTGGCAGCACCTGTTCTGGGTCTTCGGGCATCCCGAGGTCTACATCCTCATCCTGCCCGCGTTCGGGCTCGTCTCCGAAGTGCTGCCGACGTACTCCAAGAAACCGCTCTTCGGGTACGCCGTGGTCGCCTACTCCGGCATCCTGATCGGCTTCCTGGGCTTCGGCGTGTGGGCGCACCACATGTTCTCGGTTGGCATGGGCCCGATCGCCGACACCGTGTTCGGCGTGACGACGATGCTCATCGCGATCCCGACCGGCGTGAAGATTTTCAACTGGATCTTCACGATGTGGGGCGGCTCGATCCGCTTCACCACGTCGATGAAGTTCGCGATCGCGCTCATCGCGATGTTCACCATCGGTGGCATTTCAGGCATCACGCACGCATCGCCACCATCCGACCTGCAGCAGACCGACACGTATTACATCGTCGCGCACTTCCACTACGTGCTGTATGGCGGCGCGATCATGGGCATCTTCTCGGGCCTCTACCACTACTTCCCGAAGTGGTATGGCCGGAAGATGGACGAGAAGCTGGGCAACGTGCACTTCTGGCTCAACTTCATCGCATTCAACCTCACGTTCTTCCCGATGCACTTCGCCGGCATGCTCGGCATGCCGCGCCGCATTTACACGTACGACGCTGGCCAGGGCTGGGAGACGTTCAACATGCTGTCGAGCATCGGCGCGTTCCTCATGGCGCCGGCGTTCCTGATCTTCGCGTACAACTTCTTCCGGTCGAAGACGAAGGGCGAAATCGCGGGTGATAACCCGTGGGACGCAGCTACGCTCGAGTGGTCGATTCCCTCGCCGCCGCCCGAATACAACTTCGCGCAGATCCCGATGGTGACGTCACGTTACCCGCTGTGGGATCTCACGCACCCGGAGCGTATGGCAGGCGTCCCCCACTCCATGGAAGGCTGGGATGAGGCCAAGCGGCGTACCGGCGAGCATGTCACCACAGGTGGCAAGCACGAAGCCGATGTCGCACCGATGCACATCGAGTCGGAGCGGAAGACCGCGAAGGAGCTCGGCATCTCGATGCCGAACCCGACGATCAAGCCGTTGTGGGTCGCCGCGGGCATCCTCGTGTTGTTCTCGTCACTCCCGGTGATGTACGCCGGGAAGCACGCAATCGCATTCATGATGATGGCCGTGGGAGGCTCGATGTTCCTTGGCTTCCTGTATGCCTGGCTGACCACTCCGATGGAAGATGCCCACTAGGTGAATCGTGAATCGTGAAACGTGAATCGTTCGCGATTCACGACTTCACGATCCGGGTTCACACGATTCACGATTCACTATTCACGATTCACTCCTCAATGGCCCACGCCGCAGCCGAGACGCACCCGCCGATTCAGCATCACTACACGACCACCGGGTTGGACAACCGGAAGGTCGCGATCTGGATGTTCATCGGGTCGGAGTGCATGCTGTTCGCTTCGCTCATATCGACCTACCTGATCTACAAGGGGAAGAGTCTCGTCGGCCCGATGCCGCACGAGGCGTGGACGAATCCCCAGACCGGTCAGACGTTCAAGGCCATCCTCAACATCCCGGTCACGTCGATTTCGACGTTCGTCCTGCTGATGTCGTCGTTCGCGATGGTGATGGCGCTGGCGGCGATCGAAAATCGCAGGAAGCCGCGTCCCGCAAATCCCGGCTTCTGGTGGAAGGTCGAAAACAGCTCGAAGCTCTGGCTGCTCATGACCTGCATCATGGGTGCGACGTTCCTCGGCTTCCAGGCGTATGAGTTCACTTCGTTCGTCCACGAAGGCCTGACGATTCGCCGCAACCTGTTCGGCTCGTCGTTCTTCACGCTGACGGGTTTCCACGGCGCACACGTTACCGCGGGCGTCATCTGGCTGGGCACGCTGCTGGCCATCGACATGAAGCGCGGTTTGCAGCCCAAGGACGCGGTCTGGGTCGACATTGCCGCATTGTACTGGCACTTCGTCGACGTGGTGTGGATCGCGATCTTTACGCTCGTCTACCTGATTCAGTAGCGGAGAGCATATGGCGCACGAACACGCCGGGCACGACAACCCCGATCACGCGCACGAGCACCCGACCTGGAAGCAGTATCGCTGGGTCGCGCTCATCCTCACGGTCATCACGGCACTCGAGGTCTGGGCGTATTACATGCCCAAGCTGGTCGCCTCGCCGTTTTTCGTTCCGCTGCTCCTCATCATGTCGGCGGTGAAGTTCGCCATCGTCGTGATGTTCTACATGCACCTGAAGTACGACCATCGGCTCTTCCGCGCGCTGTTCACCGGCCCGCTCACGATCGCGATGGCGACGCTTATTGGATTGCTCTTTCTTCTCGCCAGGTCAGCGGCGTACATTCGCGCCTGACGTGTCGCGTCACGGGATAACCCGCGGCAAAAAGGGGCGGTGGTACTCAATGTACCGCCGCCCCTTCTCCATGTCCGGCGTATCAGGGCCGGCCGCTCAGGGATTCGTTGAGCTGGTGTGTCAGCTCAGGGTGACGCATCCAGAGATAGCGACCCATCAGGGCCGCCGCGACGAGGTTCGCCGCGCCCACCTGGTACCACGACAATCCCTCGAGTGGCGTCGCGACCTGCAACATCAGCACGAACCCGTAGAACGCGACCTCGAACGCCACAAAGAGCATCACCATGCCGGCCAGAAACCCGATGTGTTTTGCCGATCCGTGGATCAGCGCTACCGTCGCGACAGCGGCAATGCTGAACACCAGGTAGTGGAAGACCGTATACAGCGCGACAATCACGAAGGGCGACGGAGTGTTATCGGGCGCGACGACGGACTTCACAGCCTCGCCGAGGACGCGCGGCGTGAAGAATGGCTGGCCGGCGATTGTGTCGACCAGCAGGAACCAAACAGCCACGCCGGTGGCTCCGAGTGCTCCTGCAATGATGCCTTCGCGAATGGTGCTGTGGCGGTCCATGGGTCCTCCGTTGTGACGTCACTCGTACGCTGGGTCGAAAGCCGCATGGATTCAAGCAGCCCCTATGGGAACATTCCATTCCGCATGAATCCCCACGACAGGTCGCCTGGCCAATTGGACCGGAGCCCTTCAGGCAAACCGGTTGCGCTGACACGTGACTATCGTCATGCGATGGGGGCTCTCCCTGCGCGCTTGACCTCGCCTTCCAATCGCTGCTTCAGCGGGTACCCTGAGGCAGAACCTGATACACCACTGAGGTGATGACGAGTCGTCGAAACGGTCGAGCTCCCCTTTGGAGCTTCCTGGGAGGGTCACTTCTCTGCCTGACGCTTGCCTCGTCAGGCGGCGGGCAGCAGAACGAACCCAGGTCGGGCCTGGCAGGAGCGGACGAGGCCGGCCACACGAGTGGTCCGGACGCGTCGCTCGCTTCTCAACTGGCCGACCTGCTCAACGCGAAGGTCAGGAACGGCCATTGGGGAGCCATGGTCATCTCCCTGACCACTGGTGACACGCTCTTTGCCCGAAACGCGGGCGTGAGCATGAACCCGGCCTCGACACTCAAGCTCTACACGACCGCGCTCGCCTTCGATCAACTCGGCCCCACGCACCGGTTCACGACCGACGTGCTGCGGGACGGCGTCGTGTCGCAAGGCACGCTGAACGGCAACCTGGTGATTCGAGGTGGTGGGGACCCCGCGTTATCGCGCCGCTTCTTCTCGGGCGATGGCAATGGACCCATGCGCGCCCTCGCGAAGCAGGTGGCAGAGGCGGGCATTCGCCGCGTGAATGGTGATGTCATTGGCGATGATCGCGCATTCGAGGCGAAGCCCGTGCCCGACGGTTGGCTGACGCGATACCTGCATGCGTCGTATGCGGCACGTGTGTCGGCGCTTTCGCTCAACGAGAACCTCGTCCAGGTCGTCGTGACGCCGGGGCGCGCTGGTCAGCCAGGCACCGTCAGGCTCGAACCCGCCACAACCGCATACACCGTCACCAACGTCTCGAGCACGCGCTCGCAGAGTCGCGGCGCTCAGCTGGTCGTGACCGGCGGCGAAGACGGCGTGATTCGTGTGCGCGGCTGGATCGGGACGTCTTCCGAAGCGCGAGTGTACGGACTGGTTGTGCCGGAACCGGCGAGTTTCACCACCGGCGCGTTTGTGCGTGCGCTTCGCGACCTCGGCATCGTCGTCGATGGACGCGCGCGTGTGGCACCAACGCCAGCGGGCGCGGTGCGAGTTGCCTCCCTGCCCTCGCCGCCGCTGGCCGAACTGGCCGGCGTCATGAATCGCGAAAGCATCAACCATTACGCCGAGTTGATCTTCCGCAACGCCGCGCGGGAGGCGAGTCCCGGGCATGTCGGGTCGGCGTCGATGGGGAACGCACTGCTGCGCGACTTCCTGCAACTGCGCGTTGGCGCATCGCCGCAGGACGTCTTCGTCGCCGATGGCAGCGGCCTGTCCACGCTTGACCGCGTGACGGCGCGCTCCATGGTGAAGCTGCTGTCCTACGCGCACCGGGCGTCGTGGTCCAGGGAGTTCCACGAGTCGCTGCCGATTGCGGGGCGTGAAGAAACGCTTCGGCTACGCATGCGGCGCACGCCGGCGCAGGGGAACCTGCACGCGAAGACCGGCACGACCAACGACGTCGTCGCGTTGAGCGGTTATGTCTCCGCGCGCTCGGGCGAAGTGCTGGCGTTCTCGTTCCTGTACAACGGCAAGGATCGCTGGAACGCGAGAGCCACCATCGACGCCATGGGTGTCACCCTGGCTGACTACGATAGGAGCCGATAAGCCTGACGGTGATAAGATCCGATAAGGCGAACACGGAGCACGCAGGTTGCACTGATCAACACTGATCGAGCAAGCGCTGAAGGGCTCCACACGATTCTCAGTCAGCGCGCCGACGCCGGGAGCCCTTCAGCGCTTGCTCAAACCGCGTTCATCCGTACAACCGGCGTAATCCGTGTTCGCCTTATCGGATCTTATCAACTCGCAGGACCAGCCCGGCCTGGTCGTCCGAAACGAGGACCGAACCATCCCGATGGACCACCACGTCCACGGGACGCCCCCACCGCTTTCCAGCGGTATCCTGCCACCCCGTGATGAAGTCCTCGTAGCCCACCGGGCGGCCATCGCGGACGCGGATGCGCACCACCTTGGCGCCCGTGGGCTCGCTGCGGTTCCACGAGCCGTGGAAGGCCACGAGCGCGTCACCGCGGTACTCGGCCGGCAGGCGGGTCGCCTGGTCGAGGAACGTGATGCCTAACGGGGCCGAGTGCGCCTGGAGACCGATTGCCGGCGGTTCCGTGGTGGCGCAGCGCGACTGGTCGTTGAATTCCGGGTTGGGCACCCGATTGCTGTGGCAATACGGCCAGCCATAGTTCGCACCTTCGCGGAGGATGTTGATCTCTTCCGGTGGAAGGTCCTGATAATCCGGGCGCAGGTTGTCTCGCTCGTTCTGCGTGACCCAGACCTGCTTGGTGCCCGGGTGCAGCGCCATACCCACCGCGTTGCGCAATCCGCTGGAAAAGAGCTTGCCGTTCTTTCCGTTGGCGTCGTACCGCATCACGGCTGCACGGTCAGGGCTTCCTTCCTCGCAGATATTGCAGGACGACCCGATGGATACGTACATGGCGCCGTCGTCACCGAACAGGATGCTCCGCGACCAGTGTCCGCCACCTGACGAGTATTCGTTGAGCTTCTCGGGCGTACCCTGCGCCTTGCCGTCGCCACCGAGTCGCACGCGTACCACGCCGTCGGTGTTGGCGATGTAGAACCAGCCATCCCGGAACGCCATGCCGTGCGGGCGATTCAGGCCGCTCACGGCGACGTCCTGTGATTCGGCCACTCCGTCCTTGTTAGCGTCCACCAGCCTTACGATTTCACCGCGCCGCGGAAGACTGACGTACACGGATCCATCTGGCGCCACCGCCATGGCGCGCGCCCCGGGGACCTTCGCGAATTCGGTGACGATAATCCCACGCGGCGTGTGGAGCTTCCCGTCGTAGGTGCTCTCGGGCAGGTCGACGGGAGCGGGACGATAGTCCTGCGATTGCACCGCCAGGATCGGCGTGCACAGAAGGAAAAGCGCGGCTCGAAATTGCATTGGCGTGACTCGTGACTCGTGACTCGTGACTCGTGACTC
>DATMBT010000081.1:0-15059 GCA_035559475.1 Gemmatimonadaceae bacterium | reverse complement strand
GAAGGCCTGTCGTTAGGCCTGGGCGTGCGGCGCCACCTCGGCGCGACGGCGGAGATAGACGCCAGCGGCCGATACGGCCTCTCGGATGACGACTGGAAAGCCGCGCTGCACGTGTCGTGGCGGCCTTCACACGCCACCACGATCCGCCTCGGGGCATTCGACCAGGTTCGCGACGCGAGCGACGTCGCCGAAGCGTCCGGCGTCAGGAACTCCATTGGCGCGCAGGAGTTTGCCGCCGACTTCACGGAGCCGTATTACGTCCGTGGTTTCGACCTGCGGCTGGAACGGGAAATCGGTGCGTCCGCGTTTGTCGCGTCGTTGCTGGTGGCGCGCGAGTGGAATCGTCCCGCCGCTGTTGAGGCATCACCGGCGCGGGGGATCTATCGGGCCGTCCCGGAGGTGCTGGAGGGGCAGGGGTGGCGCGGCGAGTTCGGGTTGTCGGTCGTGCCGCGGGCTTTGTTAGGCGGCGTCCTGCAGGGCGACATCGGGCTGCGGGTGCGATGGCTGAACGAAGACGGCGATCACTCGGCGCCGGTTCGCGGCACGCTTCGGCTGGAGTACTCGCGCCGTGTGGGTGAACTGCACCGGTGGGTCGCGGGCACCTTCGCCGGGTTCAGTAACGGCAGCATCGCGCAGGACTCCATCCGGGCTGGTGGACCCGTCACAGGGCCGGGTTATGCTGCCCACCAATTCGTGTCCGGGTTGATTCTGGCCCAGCGTATCGAGTGGCAATTTCCGGCGCCGTTCCCGTCTATCCCCATGGGTCGGTGGGGTCGATCGCCGGCCCGGGCGACCGTCGCCCCCCTATTTGCCCTCGTGGTGCAGGAGGAACGTGACGCAATCGGTTCTCGCACCGTCGCTGGATATCCGGCAGTGGGCGCGGGATTCCTGATATTCTTTGACCTGGTGCGATTCGACGTTGCGCGGGGACTTCGTAACGGCCGGTGGACCTTTGGCGTCGATCTTACGCGGGATCTCTGGCGAATTCTGTAATCGCAAAACCGCTGCCGGTCGCGACTTTGATCGCGTCGGTGCGAACGTTAGTTTCGACCAATTCTCGAATCAGGTAGGCTCATCTGGCTGGTAATGATCGTCCGACCCGGGATGACTGGCTGCTTGCGACGCTGCAGGCGCTTGTCGATGCGACAAGCCTCGCGCAGCTGACGGAAGAAGCGCCGGAGAGTCTCTGGGAAGCGGCAGTTTCGAAAGGCCTGACGACCGACGACGACATCGTGGCGGCGCTGGCCGCGCGGTTCCGGATGCCTATCGCCGACCTCAATCACGTTGAGAACGAGGCGAAGCACGCCCTCCCGGAGTCGCTGGCGAGGAAGTATCGCGTCCTTCCACTCCGCGCGTCGCCATCGACCATCGATATCGCCACGGCGGGCCCGCACGATCTCGATTGTGAACGGTCAGTCGGGTTCGCGACGGGACGCACGGTCCGCATGAACCTGGCGGCGCCGGCACGCATCACCGCTCGCCTCAACGAGGTGTACAGGCCAGAGCGCGTCGTCGAAAAGCTGCTCGAAGGCATGACGCAGTACGAGGTCCACGTCGAAGACGAATCCGACGAGGATGTCGACTCCGTGGCGAGCAAAGCTTCCGCGCGACCGATCATCAAGCTGGTGGACCACATCGTCGCCGAAGGCATCGAGCTTCGCGCTTCCGACATCCACCTGGAGTCGCAGGAGACCGGCATTGTTGTCAACTACCGCATCGATGGCGTGTTGAGACAAGCGATGGTCCTGCCACGTCCGGTCGGCCTGCCGCTGGTGTCCAGGATCAAGATCATGGCGGAGCTGGACATCGCCGACCGGTTGCGCCCACAAGATGGCCGCGCGCGCGTCATGGTGAACGGCAACCGCGTTGACCTTCGCGTGTCCACGCTGCCCGCGTCCACTGGCGAGAAGGTCGTCATCCGAATTCTCGACAGCCGGTCCACCGTGCTCACGATCGACGCACTTGGACTCTCGGCACGGGATTTCGAGCGCCTGCAGGGGCTACTCAACCTGCGCGAAGGCATCATGCTCGTGACCGGCCCGACCGGATCGGGGAAGACGACGACGCTCTACTCCGGCTTGCGAACCATCCAGGCCCGCGGCGTCAACATCGTCACCGTTGAAGACCCGGTCGAGTACAAGCTGAATGGTATCGTGCAGGTCCAGGTGAACGAAAAGGCAGGCCTGACGTTTGCGGCCGCGCTTCGGTCGATCCTGCGCCAGGACCCTGACGTGGTCCTCGTGGGTGAAATCCGCGACAAGGAAACGGCGGTAACGGCGACGCAGGCGTCGCTCACCGGTCACCTGGTGCTTTCGACGCTGCACACGATCGATGCGGCCAGCGCCGTGGCGCGACTGATCGACATCGGCATCGAGCCGTTCAAGATCGCGGCAGCGCTGAAGGGCGCCGTCGCACAGCGCCTGTTGCGCCGCCTCTGCCTGAAATGCCGCACTCCAATGACCGCGGAAATCGCGCCGAAGCTCAGGCGCTTCTTCACGTCCAACGACGGCCTGTTCAGCCCCGTGGGTTGCAAGGAGTGTGGCAACACCGGCTATCGCGGGCGACTGGCGATCATGGAAATCCTCGTCACCGACGCCGAGGTCGAACGCCGTATCAGCGCCGGCGAGTCAACCGAGCGGATTAACGATGCGGCAAAGAAGGGTGGAATGCGCACCATGTGGGACTCGGGTGTCGAGCACGTCCTGAGTGGCGAAACCGACATCGATGAAGTGCTCCGCGTCGTCGAAGTCCCCGCAGAGTTGGAGAAGGGCGCACCTGCCCCGCGTGCCTCATCGTCCGGCCCTGCGGCGCCGGTGGCGACCCCGGCATCGTCGCCGGCACTTCGTCCACCGCTGCGGTCCTTCCTCCCGGATGAAGTCCTCGAGCTGCTCGATGAAGCTGAAGGCGGTTCACGTGGCGGCGCGCGCCACACGGTGCTGCTGGTCGAAGACGAGGATCAGCTCCGCGGTGTGTTGCGTGACCTGCTCGAGCGCGAGGGCTTCACGGTGGTCGAGGCGCGTGATGGCGTGCAGGCTCTCGACGAGATCGATCGCCATGCGCCTGACGCAATGGTGTTGGACATCAACCTCCCGCGGCTCGATGGGTATCAGGTGCTCACCCACATGCGCGCCCGTCCGGCAACGGCGTCGATCCCGGTCCTGGTGCTCACCGCACGAGAGGATGAGGATAGCGAAGTGAAGGTGTTCGAGAGCGGTGCCAACGACTTCATCTCGAAGCCCTTCCGCCCGCGTGCACTCAGCGCGCGGTTGAAAGCCCTTTTGACGAAATAGGGCGTTCAGATCACTCGCAGCACATCCTCCACCGGTCCTGCGTCACCGGTGTGGAGCACCTGCACGACTTCGCGAAGCGCTGTGATCGACCGTGGCCACGATAGCCTCGCCATCGCCTCGGCAGGCGTGAGCCATTCGGCGCCGTCGTGCTCCTCACCGAGCAGTGCCTCACCTCCAGGACCCACGAAAGCAACGAAGACCACGGCGACCTGCACGGTGGAAAGGCGGTGGAGGTAAAACGGCTGGCAGGTGACGTTGTACAGCCGATCGACAGCCAGCCCCGTCTCTTCGCGCACTTCACGCACCGCGGCGTCCTCGGGGCGCTCATCAGGCTCAACGCGCCCGTGTACCACCTCCCACGCGCCAGTGCAACGAGTGCCCTCCCCTCGGCGAAGCACGAGTACGCTCAAGCCCGCCTGCCCGTGACGGCAGACGAAGACGTCGACAACGCCGACACGAAGCTCGGTCATGGTTTTGTTTGTCACTGAATAGACGTCCTGGCGGATAGTAGACGGGCCGTTGGACTCTGCGCCTTTTGGCTTCTGCGCCTCTTGGCTTTTGCGCCTTCAGGCTTCTGCGCCCTTTCTTACTTCACCCCCGCCCGGGACCTGACGAGCACGCGCTCCCGCTCGATGCGCGCCAAAACCACCGACCACTCAGAATTCCGCATTGACTCGTATTGCACCGTCAGCGGCTAGTTCACGTCGACTTGCGGGTCGAACGCAAACAATGCCGCCTGCACCTCGCGCTGGCGCAACCGCTGCTGGCCGAAGCCCGGGGTGATCGGGAGCACGTCGATCGGGCGGAAGTCGCGACCGACACTCGTTATGACGAACTCCATCGGG
Organism: Gemmatimonadaceae bacterium; assembly: GCA_035559475.1. Classification (GTDB taxonomy): domain Bacteria; phylum Gemmatimonadota; class Gemmatimonadetes; order Gemmatimonadales; family Gemmatimonadaceae; genus JABWBJ01. Next base: position 10,924 of record DATMBT010000081.1, on the reverse strand, counting down.
CTGAACGGCGTCTCACCCTGGTCGATCGCGTGAAAACGCATCAACCACACTGACAACCCGCCACGCCCGGTCCGCCGTGCGATCGAGTCGAGTGAGGCCTTGCGACTCTGGTACTGCTCCCGGAGCGCGCGGTAGCTGTCCGGCGACAGCACGCGGATGATCGTCTCGTCCAGCGGGATCGCCTGGACCTGCAGGCCACCGCGCCCAACGCGGATGGCGATGTCCTCCTGCTTGAGCGACCCGTAGCCGGCGGGTACCAGGAACCGTGAGGAATCACGCGACACCGCCGACGGCGTGGTCGATGTCACCATTTCAGACGGCGGGCCTCCGCTCATGCAGGCGACACTCGCCAGCAGGGCAGTCAGGCAATACCGCGACTTCACGTGCTTGGCTCCATGAGTTGCATCACGGCTGAGGCCAGGTCGTCGCGTCCCAGGCCGGTCTCCGCGCTCACTGGTACCACCTGATCCAGGTCGAGTTCGAGCGCCAAAGCAATCGCAGCCACACGGTCCCGGCCGGCATCGGTGCCGAACTTGTCCATCTTGGTGATCGCGACCAGCACGGGCGTCGCGCGCTCCGCAAGGAACGCTAGCATGTCGCGATCGTCGTCGCTTGGCTCACGGCGCGAATCGAGCAGCAGAACGAGTCCGCGCAGGTTCGGGCTCGACTGCAGGTATCCCTCGATGAGGGGCTTCCACTCGGCCTTCCGCTCCTTCGCGACGCGCGCGTAACCGTAGCCCGGCAGGTCCACGAGCATGAACGCATCGTTCACACGGAAAAAGTTGATCTCACGCGTGCGTCCCGGCGTTTTCGAGACCCGCGCGGCATTGCGGCGGCGTAGCAGCGCGTTCAGCAGCGAAGACTTGCCGACGTTCGACCGTCCGGCAAAGGCGATTTCAGGCAGCGTGGATTCGGGCCGCCATCCTCCCGCGCTGGCCATCCCACCAAGGAACTCCAGCTGCCTGACGATGAGCGGGTCGGCGCCCGTGGACGCCATCAGTGCGCGAGGAGGGCCGGCTGCGCGGTTTCGGCGACCGACTCCGCAGGCCGTGGCCGCGAGCGGAAGGCCAGCGCGAGCACCTCGTCCATGTTCGCGACCGGATGGAAGGTCAGCCCTTCACGCACATCGGCCGGGAGTTCCTCGACTTCACGGGTGTTGGCCTTTGGGATGACGATGTTGCGGATGCGGCCGCGATGCGCAGCGACGGATTTTTCCCGCAAGCCGCCGATGCCCAGCACGCGACCGCGAAGCGTGATTTCCCCGGTCATGGCCGTGTCGCCACGAACGGCTGCCCCGGTCAGGGCCGAGATCACCGCGACGGCGATGGCGATGCCGGCCGAGGGGCCGTCCTTCGGTGTCGCGCCGGCGGGAATGTGCAGGTGGAGGTCGCGCGTCCGCAGGAATTCCGGGTCCAGGCCGAGCGTCCGGGCCCGCCCGCGCACGTAGCTGAGCGCGGCGCTGGCCGATTCCTTCATCACGTCGCCTAACGTTCCGGTCAGGTGCAGGCGACCGCGGCCGGGCACCGCGCTGACCTCGATTTCGAGGATCTCGCCCCCCACCGCCGTGTAGGCCAGGCCGGACGCCACGCCGACCTTGTCGTCGAGCGTGTTCTCGTCGACGTCGTAGGGCGAGAGGCCGAGCATGTCGTGCAGGTGGCTCGCGTCGATCTGCGTGATGCCGGGCGGGTGTTCCGTGGTGACGCGCTGCCGCGCGAGCTTTCGCGCCAGGCGTGCCACACGCCGCTCCAGTTCACGCACCCCCGCCTCACGTGTGTACTGCCTGACGATGGTGGGCACGACATCCGGATGCAGCTCGACGGAATCGGGCGATACGCCGGCGCGCTCGAGCTGGCGCGGAATCAGGTATCGCCTCGCGATCGCGTGTTTCTCGTGGTCCAGGTAGCCGGGGAGCCGCAGGATTTCCATCCGGTCCCGCAGGGGATCGGGGATGGTCGCGAGCGAGTTGGCCGTGGTGATGAAGAAAACGTTCGACAGGTCGTAGTCGACTTCGAGGTAGTGATCCGAGAACGCCTTGTTCTGTTCCGGATCGAGCACCTCGAGCAGCGCCGCTGACGGATCGCCACGATAGTCCAGCCCGAGCTTGTCGAGTTCGTCGAGCAGCAGGACCGGGTTGATCACCTCGGCGCGTCGCATGGCCTGGATGATCCGGCCCGGCATGGAGCCGATATAGGTCCGGCGATGGCCGCGGATTTCGGCCTCGTCGCGCACGCCGCCCAGCGACATCCGGGCAAACTTGCGACCAAGGGCCCGTGCAATGGAACGGCCTAACGACGTCTTGCCCGTTCCCGGCGGGCCAACAAGGCAGAGGATGGGTCCCTCGAGCCTGCGGGCCATGACCAGGACCGCGATGTGATCAAGGATCCGGTCCTTCACCTCGTCGAGACCGAAGTGATCCTGGTCCAGCACGCGTCGGGCGTGCTCGACATCCAGCACATCGTCGGTCCGCTCGGTCCACGGCAATGACAGCATCCAGTCGACGTAGTTCCGCCCGACGGTGGACTCGGGCGACATCGGCGGCGTCCGGCGCAACTTCCGCAACTCGCGCTCGGCGCGAACTCGCGCGGCTTCCGGGAACCCCTTGGTCGCGATCTGCTGCGCCAGGAAATCCAGGTCGTCCTGGTCCTCCTGTCCAAGTTCCCGATGGATCGCCTTCAACTGCTCCTGCAGGTAGAACTCGCGCTGGTTGCGATACAGCGAACCGCGCACATCGTCGTCGATCTTCCGCTCGAGCCGGAGCAGGTCGATCTCCGACGTAATGAGTTCTTCCAGCGCATGGAGCAAGTCAACGAGCGTGGGCGATTCCAGGAGTCGCTGCCGCACCTCGTGGCGAACCGTCAGGTGCGCCGCTATCGCGCACGCCATCCGCTCTTCGGTTGCCGATGCCTGCGCCAGCGACGCCACCTCCGCGGGAATGCGACGCTGCAAGCCGACGTATTCCTCGAACCGTGCCAGTGTCTGCCGCGCCCTCGCGCGATCTTCGGCGGCCATCGCTCCGATGAGGAACGGTGCCGCCACTACGCTCGCGCGCAGGTGTCCACTCGCTGCGACGAAACGCGTGATCCGGACGCGCGCTACGGCTTCGATCAACACCCGCGCGCCTCCGCTGGGCGTCCGGTTGACCTGCTGCAGTCGTACGACCACGCCGATGCGGTACAGGTCCGAAGCAGTGGGCTCCGAGACGTCTGCGTTGCGCTGCGTGACGAGCAGCAGCCAGCGATCAGGCGTGGCTGCCGCTGAGTCGACCGCGGACAACGATCCCGCGCGGCCGATCAGCAACGGCATCAGCGCGTACGGAAAGACCACCACGTCGCGCAACGGCACGACGGGAAGGCGATCGGGGATGTTGTATGTCTCAGTGTCGCGTGTAACGAGCATTTGAGGCCGGATAAGGCTCAAACAATTAAGTCCGCTTCCCGCCACGGCGGAATGCCAGATTAGTCACCCGAGCCCGACAGTTAGGTTCCTCGTGAGATCATTCCAAGGGAACCGACAGGATCTCCCGGGCATGAAAAAAGCGGCCGGGTTCAACCCCCGGCCGCTTGACGTTAGGCAGCGCGCACTGGCCCCGGGCTCAGGCTTCCTTCTTCTGTCGCTTGGGCGCGATCTCGAGCATCGGCGGTGAGCCGTTCACGATGCAGGCCTCGGTCACCCGCACCTCCACGACGTCATCGCGGCTCGGAAGGTCGAACATCACGTTGAGCAGGACTTCTTCGAGGATGGCGCGCAGGCCGCGCGCACCGGTGCCGCGCTTGAGCGCCTTCTGGGCCACGGCGCGAAGTGCCGATTCCTCGAACGTGATGCGAACGGTCTCGAGCTCGAACAGCTTCTGGTACTGCTTCGTCAGGGCGTTCTTCGGTTCCTTGAGGATCCGCACCAGCGATTCTTCATCGAGCGCTTCGAGCGGTACCACGACCGGCAACCGGCCGACGAGTTCTGGAATGAGGCCGTAGCGGAGCAGGTCGTCCGGCTCGATCTCGGCGAACGGATTCTTGGTGACTTCCTTGACCTTGCCGGTCTTCACATCTTCGCGGGTGAAGCCGATCTGTTTCCGGCCAACGCGCGTCTCGATGATCTTGTCCAGGCCGTCGAACGCGCCACCGCAGATGAACAGGATGTCCTTGGTGTTGATCTGGATGTATTCCTGCTGCGGGTGCTTCCGGCCACCCTGGGGCGGCACCGAGGCGATGGTGCCCTCGAGGATCTTCAGCAGCGCCTGCTGCACACCTTCACCCGAGACGTCCCTCGTTATGCTCGGGTTCTCGGACTTGCGGGCGATCTTGTCGAGCTCGTCGATGTAGACGATGCCGCGTTCGCATTCGGCGACGTTGAAATCACCGGCCTGGAGGAGGCGGACCAGGATGTTCTCAACGTCTTCGCCGACGTAACCCGCTTCAGTCAGCGTGGTCGCGTCGGCGATGGTGAAGGGAACATCCAGGATTCGCGCGAGCGTCTGGGCCAGCAGCGTCTTGCCAACCCCCGTCGGCCCGAGCAGGAGGATGTTGCTCTTGTCGAGTTCGACGTCGTTGTCGCGCGCCGACCCGGAGTTGATTCGCTTGTAGTGATTGTAGACCGCGACCGCGAGCGCCTTCTTCGCGTGCTCCTGCCCGATCACGTACTGGTCGAGGACGTCCTTGATTTCAGTTGGGGTCGGGACCTGCGTTATCGCCTCCGCGACTTCCTTCTCCTCATCCTCCGCCAGGATCTCGTTACACAGCGCGATGCACTCATTGCAGATGTAGACCGAGGGTCCGGAGATGAACTTCCTCACGGAGTCCTTGGACTTTCCGCAGAAGGAACAGCGCAGGTGTTTATCGTGAGACATGGAGGCAGCTAATGGTGATGCGAGCGGAGTGGCAAACGCCGGCTACGGGTCAGTACCCGGGACCTTGTACCCTGTACCCAAAATAGACGCGCGGGGCCGCGGTCAAGCAATTGCAATTTAGGTGCCGGATTCGACGGCCCCGCTGTGTTTGTGATCTCTATCCCGCCATGGCGGGCTGCCGGGGCGTCTCCACTTCGGCGCGGTTCGCCACGATGTTGTCGATGATGCCGTACTCCTTGGCTTCGTCGGCCGACATGAAACGGTCCCGGTCAACATCCCTCTCGATCTGCTCCAGGGGCCGTTTGGTGTGGCGACCCATGAGCTCGTTCATCTTGGAGCGCAGGTAGAGGATCTCCTTCGCCTGGATCTCGATGTCGGCGGCCGTGCCCTGGTACCCGCCTGACGGTTGGTGGATCATGATGCGGGAATGCGGCAGGGCCGAGCGCTTTCCAGCTCTCCCGGATGCCAATAAGAAGGCACCCATGCTCGCCGCCAGTCCCATGCAGATCGTGTTCACTGGCGACTTCAGGAACTGCATCGTGTCGTAGATCGCGAGCCCCGCCGAGACCGAGCCGCCGGGCGAGTTGATGTAGAGGTGAATGTCGCGTTCCGGGTTGTCCGCGTCGAGGAACAGCAGCTGGGCAATGATGATGTTCGCGACATCATCGTTGATCGGCGTCCCGAGGAACACGATGCGATCCATCAGCAGACGGCTGAAGATGTCGTACGTGCGCTCGCCGCGGCTGGAGCGTTCGATGACGTAGGGTGGGTAGATGGAGGGCATGGCTCTGAAATCTCCTGATGGCGGAAGGCGGAATGCGGAAGCCGGTGACTACCGCTACTCCACTGTGTTCTGGTCAAGCAACCACTTGAAAACTTTCTCTTCGGTAATACCGCGTTCGATTTCCTTCAGGCGACCCGCTTTCTGGAGCGAGGCGTAGAGCTGGCCAACGTCGGTGCCGCGCCGCGTCGCGAGGTCGGCCACCCGGTCGTCCAGTTCACTCTCGGTGGAGGCGAGCTTCTCGCGCTCGGACAGCGTATCGATGATGAGGTCACGGCGCACCTGCCGCTCTGCCATCGCACGGAACCGCTGCGCAAAAGGCTCGCGTTCCGATTCCGGCACCTGGTAGGCCTCGATGTAGGCCTGGACCATCTGGTTCACCCACGACGGCGGCACGTCGAACGGGTTCGCGCCGATGATTTCGTCGACCAGCTTCTGTCGCACATCGGCGTCTGCCTCACGAGTGGCCTCGGTCGTGAGGTCTTCACGGACCGCGCGCTTGAGCGCGTCCACCGATTCGAACTCGCCGATCTCGCGCGTGAATGCGTCGTCGAGATCGGGCAATGACTTCCGCTTGGCGTCTGCCAGCGTGACCCGCACCATCTTGGTCTTTGCCCGTTGTGACTCGTCCGGGAAGTCCTCCGGCCATTTCACCGGACGTTCGGCCGTCTCGCCGGGCTTCAGTGACATGATCAGCTCTTCGATTCCAGCAATAGCCTGCCCGCCCCCCAGCACGATCCGGTACTCGCGCCCCTCGGGGATGTTTCCGTCATCATCCGCGGTGGCCAGCATGACCGTAACCATGTCCTGTTCGGCGGGCTGGCCTTCGATCGGGGTCCAGATCGCGCGCTGTTCGCGCATCGCGTCGATCTGCTCCTGGACCGAGTCGTCGGTGATCGGGCGCACGGTGCGAGAGACGCGGAAACCCTGCGTGCGCGGGAGTTCGACTTTCGGGTGCACTTCCAGGTGCAACTCGAATGTCAGCGCCTGGTCTGCGCTGAACTTCACGTCATGCACGTGCGGTTGTGCGGCCAGCTTCACGTCGCTGTCGCCAACTACCTGCTTGTACGCTTCCTGAATGAGGGACTCGACGGCTTCCTGTCTGATGGCGTCAGCGAAGCGCTGGCGGATCATTGCCGGTGGAGCCTTGCCGGGGCGGAAACCGGGTAGCCTCGCCGATGACGCGTAGCGACGCACGGCCTTCTCTTCGGCCTGACGAACCATGTCCGCGGGCACCTCGACCTGAAGCAGGCGCTCGACACCATCAACCTTCTTTTCCGTGACCTGGAGATTCATCAGGAGGTCTGCCTTTCGGTAAGCCGGGGGTGCGGTAGAGACGACTCGAAAAGTAACCGGAGGGGGAAGTTCAATGCATCTGCGCTGGTTACTGCTCGGCGCCTTGTTTTGCACCGTGGCGCCATTGCAGGCGCAGCAGCAGCCCATTGACTCCGTCAACGTTGCTGATACGACGAGTCGTCACGCGGTGCGGCTCCGCGACGGCTCGACCCTCACCGGTCGAATCATCGCGGTAAGCGCCGACAGCGTGCGCCTGCGCCTGAACTCCGGCGAGGTGTCCCTCGCGCGAAACGCCATCGTGGAAGTGAAGCGCCTGTCGGCGGACCGGTTCCGGAATGGCGTCTACTGGTTCGAGAATCCGCACGCCACGCGCCTGCTGTTCTCCTCGACCGCGTTCCCGCTGGAGAAGGGAACGGGGTACTACTCGAATACCTGGCTCGCGCTGCACACGTTCGCTGCCGGCCTGACGGATCGGTTCACGTTAGGCGGCGGACTGGCGTGGTTCCCCGGGGTCGGGCTGGACGAGACGTTCTACTACCTGCTGCCGAAATACACCCTCCTGAACGGAAAAAGCACTCGCGTGGCCGTTGGAGCGCTCCTGGGGCTCCTCCCTTTCGGAGATGGTGACCAGGCGTCGGCGGGACTGCTCTACGGCGTCGGCACGACGGGATCGAAAGACACCAACCTCTCGCTGGGGCTGGGCTGGGGTTATCAGGGAGGCCATGCCTCGACCAATCCGGTCGTCATGGTCGGCGGGCAGGCGCGCTTGAGCCGCCGCATTTCGCTCATCTCCGAGAACTGGGTGTTTCCCGTGGATGGGGAAACGGAGGGCATCTATTCATATGGACTCAGGTTCCTCGGCGAAGGCCTGACGGTGGACTTCGCGTTTGTTTCCGTCATCGGCGAATACGTCGCTGTGCCGTGGCTGGGCTTCGCGTTCAGGTTCTGAGTTCGGCCTCATGAATGAGGCGATCCACAATCTTCGCCGAGCTGAGGACACCCGGAATCCCGGCCCCCGGATGCGTGCCGGCGCCGACGAAGTAGAGGTTTGACACGTCCTCGCTGCGCGCGTGAGGCCTGAACCAGGCTGACTGGCGAAACAACGGCTGCAGGGAAAAAGCGCTTCCCAGGTCGCTGTTCAACTCGTCGCGAAAATACCGCGGATCGACGCGCATCTCCGTGACGATGTGGTTTTGCAGGCCGGGCAACAGGCGCTCCTCGAGGTGCCTGACGATCCGGTCTCGATAGGCATCCCCCACAGCCGCCCAATCGATGCCGCTCCCCAGGTTAGGCACCGGCGAGAGCACGTAAAACGCGTCGCATCCCGCGGGCGCCAACGACGGATCCGTTGCCGTGGGACGATGGAGGTAGAGCGAGAAGTCGTCGGCGAGCGTCCCGTTATGAAATACATCCTCGAGCAATCCCTCGAAGCGCGGGCCAAGGAGGATCTCGTGGTGCGCAATGTCGTCGTAGCGACGGTTCGTCCCGAAGTAGATCACGAAAAGCGACATACCCTGGCGGTACCGCGCGAGCCGCCGGTCCGTGTTCGCGCGGCGTGCCGAAGGGGCGACCAGGTCGCGGTAGCTTCGCACCACGTCGCCGTTACAAACCACCACGTCCGCGGCGATGCGTTCCCCGGACGCGAGCCGCACGCCTGACGCGCGATGAGCGGAGTCAACCTCGATCGCTGCGACTTCGGCATTGGGGCGAAATCGTCCACCTGACTCGAGCAACAGGCGCACCAGCGCGGCCACCAGGGCACCAGTCCCGCCCATGGCGTACCACACGCCCCAGCGACGCTCCAGTTCGTGGATGAGCGCATAGATCGACGGACTGTCGAACGGGTTTCCGCCGATGAGCAGCGGATGAAACCCGAGCAGTTGCCGGATTCGGGGATCACTGACGTGCGAATCGACGACGGTGGCGACCGATCGCCAGGCGCGCGCCTTCGCCAGGCCTGGCACAGCGCGCATCATCGCGCCAATCGATTCGAAGGGCTGGTCAATGAGCGGAAAGGCCTCGTCGAAGATCGCGTGCGATTCTCTCGCGAACGCGACGTAGCCCTCGACGTCACGTGGGCTCAGCCGGCTGATCGCGTGACAACGTTCGCGGTCATCTCCAGTCCATTCAATTGAAGTGCCGTCATGAAAGCGGACGCGATAGAACGGGTTCACGGCAACGAGCCGCACGAAGTCCTCCATGCGACGACCGGAGCATCGAAAAAGGTCCGCGATCATCTGCGGCGCGGTCAGGATCGTCGGACCGGCATCGAACGTGAATCCGTCCTGCCGGAACACACCCGCGCGACCGCCGGCTTCCGCGTGTTTCTCGATCAGTTCGACATCGTGCCCGCGCGCCGCCAACCGGATGGCGGTCGCGAGGCCACCGAACCCGGCGCCGATGACGACAATGTTCACGCCGCCCGGTGTTCCGGCAGGTGGATGCCACGAGGGGCCCCGCCAGCCCGTAACGCCATCACGGCCGGCACCGCCATCGCTACGGTGCCTAACGCGGCTGCCCACCAGGACCCATCCCTGAGGCACAACGCCACCGGCATCACGCCGTTCGCGAGGTACAGCGCAACCGGCAGCGTGGATGGCGCCAGTTTCGCGCGAACCCGCGCCGGGGGAATGATACCGAGCATGGCCCGCGCGATGAGCGCGGCCGTGAGCAGCCACCCGAACCAGTTGCTGAGCGGCATGCCGTAAAACGCGTCGGCAGTGAAGAAAGCCACCACGGCACTGATTCCGGAATCGCGGAACATCTCCCCCGTTCCCCAGGACCAGTGGCCCGTCTTGACCATCGCGGGATCCATGGAGATGTCCCAGGCCACCATCAGGAGCCCGGCCCCAAGCGCCCACTTCCATCGCGTCCGGACGTGATCAAGTCCGGTCGTGAGGCGCGCCATGATGACCAGGGAACCCAGCAGCATGTAGAACCACGACAGCGGAATCGGAAACGGAACGAGGCCGAAGATCCGGTAGCCGAGCAATCCTGAATAGGTGTAGTCGCCGAAGGGAAGTCCGGTCGAGGTGCCCACGAGTTCAGCGCCTAACGCCAGAATACTGGCGGTCGCGGCCACGGCCATCGCGCGCCGCCAGCCGAGCGTACCGCCCAGGAACGCAACCGCGCAGGCGGTCCCCAGCAGCACGTAGAGGGGCCCGGCAAAGCGGAAGGACAGGCGCATGATCGTCGCTGCCGGTTCGCCGGATACATCGACGGTTCCCGCGAGCACCGTCAGCATGGCGGCGGTCGAGAAGATGATGAGGCCGACGTGGGCCGCGAAAAGCATCCACGCCAGCCGGACGCTGTTCATGACCGCGGTGCCTGACGAGTCGCGGCCGGCCCCGACGGCCTGTCTCCACCCAGGGCGGGGAGTTTCCCCCAGAACGAACGCCACGCCACACCGAGCAGTGTCAGGCGGGAGGCGGAGACGCGCCGCGTGACCGTGTCGAAGCCGGACTGCTCAATGACGTCGAGGATCTTCGCATAGCCGGCGGCACACGCCAACGCACAGCGCTGCGAGTCCCGCTGCAGGAGCGCAATCCCGGGCAGCGCCTGGCGGTAGAGATCTCGCGCCCTGGCCACCTGAAAGCGCATGAGGGCCTGCCAGGCGTCCGTTTCAAGATGTGCGGTGCGTGCCAGGACCCTCATTCGATCTATCCCGAAACGGGCGAGGTCCTCCGTCGGCAGGTAGCAGCGACCCTGGACCGCGTCTTCGCCGATGTCCCGGAGGATGTTTGTGAGCTGCATGGCGACGCCGAGCGTTCGGGCGCAGGCGACCGCTGCTGACTTGCGACCACCCAGGTCGCCCGCAACCCCGAAAACCGCGCAACACATCTCCCCGACACTGCCCGCGACCCCTTCGCAGTAATCCTCGAGGTCTTCCCAGTTTTGGAGTTCCAGGCGGCCAAGGTCGCGCTCCAGGGCGTCGAACAGTTCTGCCAGCGCTTCTCGGGGAACGTGGAATTCGTCGAATGCCCTCGAAAGCTCCCGAAGGATGG
>DATMBT010000080.1:0-2639 GCA_035559475.1 Gemmatimonadaceae bacterium | reverse complement strand
TTCGCTCGCCCCAAACAACAAATCATCGCCGCACAGCATCAAGCGCGACCCGCATAGCCGACAGCCGAACCGCATAAGCAGGATCCCGGCTCCTGTCATGCAACTCGGCAGAATCAACAGCCATGTCGAACAGCTGCTCCGCCCCGGACCCGATCCTCACGTAGCGCATGTCATGTAACGTGATCGCCGCCAGCGACCCTGCCGAGCTGGGATACCAGGGCGAAAGGTCCGACCGCTGGACCGTCTCGGAGAGCACCGGCGACGACTGGAGCCTGGCCCCCTCCGGTTTCGAGCAGCGATCAATCAGCGAATAGCCCGGGAAAGGTTCGGCCAGGTTCAAACCCGCCTCCGCCGTCAGCGTCGCCGGGATGTCGCGGAGCGTGACCCAGTCGCGCACCACGCAGCCACGATGTTTGTCGCCCGTCAGCCTGACGATCAACGGAACGTGAAGCTCGGACAGGTACAGGCTGACGCCATGCTCCAGGAACCCGTGTTCGCCGAATGACTCACCGTGGTCAGACGTGACTATCACGATCGTATTGTTGGCGACGCCGCGCTGCTCGAGCTGACGGAACAGCTCAGCCAGTTGGGCATCGAGATAGGTGACCGCGCCATCGTATGCCGCGCGTAGCCCGCGGGTGACCTCCGAATCAGGCTTCGCGGAACCCTGGATGACCTGCCGGGTCCGCGGTTCGCCCTCCAGGTACATCGACCGGTATGGCGCCGGCGGTACGTACGGTGAATGCGCGTCGATGTAGTTGAGGAACGCAAAAAACGGCCGCGACGGAGGGCGCCGGTCCAGCCACCCCAGGAATTCGGCGTTCACCTCTTCAGCGTTCTTGCGACCGAAGTGGTGGTACTGCTTCGTCAGCCGGTTCCAGACGGGGAGCAGCAGGCGATTCACATTCGAATGGCCAAGTATCTCGCTCACGCTCGACGAGTAGTCGGCGTAGTGCTGGAACCCACGCCCGAGCCCGAAGAGCCACGGTCCGTAGTACGAATTGGCCACGAACCCGCCGGTGACGAATCCGGACTCGCTGAACGCCTCGGCGAGCGTCCGGTACCGATCATCAAGCCGGCTGCTCCAGCCAAGGTTGAGTTCATGCGGATATCGTCCCGTGAAAAACGAGGCGTGGCTGGGCAACGTCCAGGGCGCGGTCGCAATCGCGCGATCGAACCGGATGCCCTCCGAGGCCAGTCGCTCGAGAAACGGTGACGTCTTTCGCTCGTAGCCGTACGCGCTGAGTGCCGACGCGCGAACCGTATCCATGATGAGCAGAAGCACGTTAGGCGCGTTCGCCGGAGGGGCCGGCAGCTCGGCGTGCCTCCGTGCCTCGGCCACGCGACGCCAGTTGTTCAGCCCCAGCGCGCCACCCAGCGAGATCGCGATCAGCAGGGCCGTGGACCGCCTGATCAGGCGCGCCGCCACTGCCTGACGAGTAAACGCCACGCGAGTCAGTTGAACCGCGGCGCCCAGTGCGAAAATGGCGACCGCCCAGGCGTACATCCGGGCCGGCGTCGTCCCCACCTGCAGAATCGCCACAAAGAGGACGGCACCGAGTGGGAGGCGGTATTGCAGCTCCGCGCTCGGCGACCTGCGCGCGATCAGCCACGCAGCGCACACGACGAGAATCACGACAGGCAGTGCGGCGAGGGGGCCCATCCACACTGCCTGGGGATTCAGGTGGAAGCTCCAGTCGCGGTACGACGACCAGAGATGCACGACGATCCGGGTCGCGAATTCGCCGAGTCCAGCCAGCAGCGCCCCGAACGCCACGAGCGTCAGGAGGGAGGTTTGCTTATCGCTGACTGTCCGGGTGAGCCGCATTTGTCAGGAAGGGAATACCGAACTCGGCTAAACGAAAGGTGTGTCGTGACAGGCTCAGGAGTGAACCCCTGGTTCACTCCACGCACTCACAGCGAGCGATGGTGTATTGCCTCGGGAGAATCCCCGTGTCACGGGACGCTCTGGAGGTCAATGTGAGACGATCAGTCATTCTCTTATCGGCATTATCGATTGCGACTGGCGGAGCTGGATGCGCGGTCTCCACGCAGCAAGCTGCTGCGATCGGAGCGCAGCAGGCAGCGCAGTTGAACCGCGAACTGCCCATCGTCAGGAACGCGAGCGCCGATCAATACGTGGAGCAGCTCGGACAGCAGATCGTGAGCCACACGCCCTACGCTGGCCAGGACTTCGAGTTCAAGCTGTATCGATCGAATGAGGTGAACGCCTTCGCGCTCCCCGGCGGATTCATCTACGTCAGCACAGGGCTGGTCAACGCCGCCGACAATGTCAGCGAACTGGCCGGCGTGCTGGCCCATGAGATCTCGCATGTGACCCTCGGGCACAGCGCCCAGCAGATGGAGCGCGTGAACGGCGCCAATGTGGGCGCCAGCCTTCTGTGCATGCTCACCACGGTCTGCCAGGGTGAACTCGGTCGCACTGCGATCAACGTTGGCGGCAGTGCGTACCTCGCGAGTTTCAGCCGCGGCGCGGAGCGCGACGCTGACCTCATGGCGGTGGAATACGTCGTCGCGAGCGGGATTCATCCGCAGGGACTGGTGACGATGTTCGAGGAACTGGCTCGCATGCGTCAATCGAGTCCTGGTCTGCTCGATGCATGGTTCGGGACGCACCC
>DATMBT010000079.1:0-6693 GCA_035559475.1 Gemmatimonadaceae bacterium | reverse complement strand
GTGCGGTAGTACAGGTTACTGTCGGCCTTCACCGGATAAAAAATCTCCAGCAACTGGATGGAGGCTGCTTCGGTACTGGTGCCCGCTGGGCGTGGACGCGAAAACAGCAACGACACGAATTCCGCCCGGTCCTCGGCAAGTTCGAAGAGCGCCTTGTACATCAGGTGCTGCAGCATCGCCTCCCGTCGAATGTCGACGATGAACGCGACGCGCGGCCGCATGGCGGCGATGTAGGTGAAGTTCTGGTCCGGACCGACACCAAGGTAAACACCACCCGGCGCCCTTCCCTTTACGAGCTCGGGGATGATCTGCTGCAGCGTGAGTTCGTTCGAAACGAGATTGTCCGACTGGAAGAACCCGCCAGCTTCGGATGACTCGGTCACCAGCTTCCAGAACTGCTGGTCGGTGAGGCGTGCGGGAATACCCGGGGCCTGCGCGACGGCGGTTGGCACTGCGAGGAGCAGCCCGGCCATGAACCCGAGCCCCCGATTCACCAACGCCCTTGCCGTGCGAGTCATGACATTCTCCTCCGGCCCCTCGAGTGCGCGCCCGTGTTGCTCCGTAGCATGGTGTCACACCGGCGTCGCGTTGCGCCAGTAGTTGCGACGCCGCCGCCTGCGGACGAACCTACAGCACGATGCCACGACCCTCGATGACGCGCCTGATTGCGCTTACGTCCACTTTCCTCCTCCTCGCGGCGCCCGCGCATGCGCAACACGTAAAACCGGTCGGCGCCTGGCGACCCGTAGCGAACCCGATCGCCGGCTGGCACGCGTTAGGCCCCGTGCTGCTCTCGGTGAGTGCGGTTGCCGGATTCGGGACGGGGACCCTCAACGTGCCGGAACCGGGGACGACCTTCGTCCTGGCCGCGATCGAACCCGGTATTCAGGGTGGCCGGGTGTCACTGGCGGTGGCACACTGGCTGCGCTTCGAGGGTGGAGGCATCCTGCGCGCGACGGCGCTTCGTTTCTGGTCGGGGTCGCCGGACCGCACTTACCTCGGCATCGAGGGCCAGTGGATAATCTCAGTGCTGCCCATTGGCCTGCGTGTTGGAGCCTTCAAGCCCAGCGGTGACACGCCAGGTCAAAAGACGCTCTGGCTGGCTGACCTCAGTGTGATGTACTGAGGACGATCGCTCCGAATCCTCCAGGACCTGTCAGGTCCAGGTGGAGAGCTAGCGAGACGCGCGAGCGGCAGGCACCGCGGACGCGACCGCAGTGCCGCCAAGACGAACAAGCGCACGCTGGGCGGCAGAAAGCTCAACGAGGAACACGTCAGCTTCCTTCCAGCGATCGACGTACTTCTTGTACGTTGCGCGCGCCGTGGCCGTATCTCCGGCCAGTTCCGCAGTGCGCGCCACGCGGAGGGTGGCTCGCAGCCACTCATCCTGCGCCGGATCGCCGAAGTGCCATGATCGCTCGAGGCGCCGTGACGCATCCAGCGCGGCCTCGAATTGGCCGGCCATCGCGTTTGCGTCGGCAGTCAAGGCGAGCCTGAACGGTTCGAGCTCCCCAGCGGCGCCGGTGGCGGTGACGGCCGCCACGGCCTCACTGCCGTTTCGTTCGGCCACATGAATCGACGCGTTCAGCAGCCGGATCGCCCAACGGCTCGTGGCGCCGTCCTGCGCGGTGCGAATCGATGCCTGCCTGAGGACCTCTCTGGCGCCATTCAAGCGGCCGACGCGCGCCATGAGATGGCCGAGTTCGAAAAACCCGCTCGTTGGCACCTGACGGCTGATCGCTATGCCGACTGCCTCGTCGATCAGCTCCGAGGCACGCGTTCGCCCACCAATCGCTGTGTAAGCGGTTGCCTCAATGACGAGGTTTGCAAACAGCGCCTGCGCGTCACCCGATTGCCGCACGAGTCGTGTGGACGAGTTCAACATCTGGAGCGCTTCGCCATAGCGACCGCGCATCATCTGGAGCTGGGCCAGCCAGCGGAATGCACTCCCGCTGTCGGCCGGCGACGCCACGAACATGGCGTGGAACGCCGAGTCGGCTTCTGCATAACGACCCGCACGCACAAGCGCGCGTCCACGATGCAGCGCGTAATCCGAGGCGCTGAGCGCCGTGGAGTCGATCCGCCGTACGGCTTCGACCTGCTTCAGCGCGACCGCGACATTTCCTTCTTCAATCGCACACTCGGCGAGGCCAAGACGCGACGGCACATACGCGCTGTCCGTGGCCAGAGAACGCTCAAAGGCGCTGATGGCGTCGGCACACCGATCGCCGGCCGCGAGCACCGACCCGACGTCGAACCACGACTGGCTCGACGGAGAGCGTTGCGCGACCTGCGTTGCCAGCTTCGACGCTTCTCCGAAACGCCCATCACGCATGGCAAGGATCTGCCGCGCCCGCAAAGCGTCCAGCACGGTGAGACGTTCGGCGTGGGTAACCGCCCGGCGAACCCACCGATCACCCTCGTCGGCGGCGTTGCGGGTAAAGGCGTCGTTCGCGAGCGCCAGTTCGGCCAGCGCAAATGTCGAGTCCTGCTGCAGCGCGCGGGTCCACGCGGCGCGAGCGCCTTCCGTCCGATCGGCGGACCATTCTTCCATGCCGGCCGCGTATGCGGAGAGCGCTTCGATGGAAGCACTGCCCACTTCCCGCAGCAGGCGCGATGAGTCACGCACAACGGCTTCCGACTCGCCCAGCGTAACCCGGACTTTGCGCAGCAACCGATCGAGGTCATCGACGAGGCTCGCGCGGTGCGTATCGATGGACTCTTCCCCGAGCAACTCACCCGAAGAGCCGTCGAGCAGCCGGGCCGCAACGCGCAACGCGCTGTCGGTCCCGGTAATGTCCAGCGCAATGATCCGCTTGAT
Source organism: Gemmatimonadaceae bacterium (assembly GCA_035559475.1). Taxonomy (GTDB): domain Bacteria; phylum Gemmatimonadota; class Gemmatimonadetes; order Gemmatimonadales; family Gemmatimonadaceae; genus JABWBJ01. The sequence continues at coordinate 3,872 of DATMBT010000079.1, read as the reverse complement.
CCGTTCGCGTCGAGCCAGTGCGCGAATTCGCTCCGCGTGAGGCGCGCCGCTGTTCTTCTCCCCGCGAATCTCAGCCGGCCGATACAGCGCAACGTGGCGTGACTGGCTCAAACCGAGCGTCGCAGCCGCGTTGACGGCACCGGCAAGGGTCGGGTCGGACGCCGCGTTCACGTGGTCGAGCAGGACGGTGCTGCCCGGCTTCAACTCGACGGCACTGGCGGTGGCGACTTGAACCGCCCAGCGCCCACCTGCCACCAGCACCACAGCAGCGGCGCTAGCCGCGAGGACGGCCAATGGCTTGATGCGCCGGGCCTTCGCGGGCTTTTTGGCGCGCGTCTTCTGCTGGAGGACGGTTCGCTGAGGCTCGACCGGTGTCCCGAATCTTTCGGCGACCGCCCGTTGCAGGTTGACACGGCGATCACGCGAAATGACGCCAAAGACCTGGTCACGGTTCGCGCTCGACGCGAATTCCCATTGCCCCTCGCCTGCTGGCACGAGGATCCCGTGTTGCACCAGTTCCGCGATGGCGTACTTGAACGAGATCGACGTGACACGCGAAATCGCCTGGAGCGTTGCGGCATCGGCCGGGCGATCAATGACCGCGGCAGCCTCGGCGACGGCGCGCGCGTCCATGCCCAACTGCGCCAGGCCGGACAGCGTCATGGTGCCGCGCACGAGCACCGTACCCGTGGGTGCCGTGCGTCCAGCGGCGAACTTTTCCTTCAGGGCCTCGAAGGTCGCGGACGGCACTGCCTGGGACTCGTTATGCAGCCGCCGGACGAATACCTCGTAGCAGACGGCGGCGTCGACGGGCCGTCCGGCCCTCACGAGCGCATTGATGCGTGCCGAGCAGGCTTCTTCATCGAGCGGGGCGACCTCGGACCAGCGCTGCGACCATTCGGTCGCGGCTTTCCGTTCGTCGCCGCGGTCGGACCTGGCATACAGCGCGCGAAATACCGAAGTGGCGTCGTGGCGCAAAATGGTCCGCTGCTCAGTCAGCCAGGTTGACCATGCTTCGCCACCAAGAGAATCCAGTCCGGCGAGAAAATCACCGCCCCACAAGCGCGCTGCCTCTTCCCATCGTTCGTTGCGGACCGCGTCTTCGAACAACCTGACATCCAGCACGCAGAATTCGGAGTCAACGAGCACCGAGTCGGCATCAGCGAGCAATGCGTCGCCAAGAATCGGACGCAGTTCCGCGAGTGCCTGCCTCAGCGATTGCTTTGCGTGGTTGTCGTTGCGATCTGACCAGAGGAGCAGTGACAGCTCGGCTCGGGGTACCGGATCGGGCGACCGGCGCACGAGATATGCCAGCAGCGCGAGCACCTTGCGGCGGCCGGTGAGGAGCTGGCCTGAGTCTCCGTTGAGCTGGAGCGACCCCAGGGTAACGAGGTTGGTCACGATAGGCGCAAACGATTGCCGAGTGGACATTTGACGTCCCAAAGACGATCGAGCCCGACGGCGAGTCCCAAAATGTTGCGCTACTCGGACCCAGCGCTAGTGGAAAACAATATTTGTGAGAATTGAGCTGTCGCGCCGCGAGACAGCGCACTGAACCCTTGCGCGCGCCGTCACTGCACCGATTTTGACTGGCTGCGTTGCCGGTCCCCCCTTCCCACTTTGAACACACCTCGGAATGAACACCATCGTCCCCGTACTCAGGCTGGTCCACATCCTTGGTGGCGTGTATTGGGCCGGGACCATGTTCTTTTTTGTGACTTTCCTCGAACCCACCCTTCGTTCACTGGGTCCTGATGGTGGCAAGGTGATGATCCGGTTGTTCGAACGCGGCTACATGAAGATCCTGCCCATCGTCGCAGTGGTCACCGTGCTCGCTGGCTTGTGGTTGTTATGGATTCTCTCCGCGGGATTCCAACCGGCCTACATGCGATCACCCCTCGGCATGGGCTTCAGCTCGGGCGGCGTGCTTGCCATCATCGCGCTCATCATTGGCCTGGTCGTCATGCGGCCCGTTGGGGCGCGAATCTGGGCAATCGCCCGACAACTCCCGCAGGAAAGCAGCGAAACTACGCGAAACGCGCTGCTGGCTGAGATGGGCCAGCTCCGCGCACGCACCGTCCTCGCGGCGCGGGCGATTTTCGGGCTTCTTGTTGGAGCAGTGGCGTTGATGGCGGTGTCGCGATACCTCTAGTCGCGACCAGGACCTTTCCGCCACGACGGTAGAGGGTTTTCTCCCTGTCACTCATATTCATCGAATGGCCATAGCCCGAAAGGCGTTTCTCGCCGCGTCCCGCAACAAGTGGCTCGCGGAGCATTTCATGCGGCGGCCGTTTGCCCGCCGCGCAGTCCGGAAGTTCATGCCGGGTGAAGAGCTCGCTGATGCGCTCGCAGCGTCGCGAGTACTCGTCCATGACAGCATCGGGACCATCGTCACCCGACTCGGCGAGTCACTGACCGGTGAGTCGCAGTCCGACGCCGTGCGCGATCACTACCTGCAGGCCTTCGACGACATCCAGCGGGCCAGCCTTCCAACCGTCGTGTCAGTCAAGCCGACGCAGCTCGGTCTCGACCTCTCGATGGACACGTGCCGGGAGCACCTGGACGTGTTAGCGCGGAAAGCCGTCGCAACGAAGAGCCAGCTCTGGGTCGACATGGAGGATTCGAGCTATGTCGATCGCACGCTGGCGCTGTATCGCGAGCTGAAGTCGAAGTACGCGCCCATCGGGATAGCGATCCAGGCGTACCTCAGGCGAACGCCGCAGGACATCGAAGGCCTCCTGGACCTGAATCCGATGATCCGGTTGGTAAAGGGCGCGTACCTGGAACCGCCGCATGTGGCGTATCCCGCAAAGCGCGACGTGGACCTGCAGTACGCATCGCAGGGTGAGAAGCTTCTCGAGGCCGCGCGGGACGGTCGCGCCACGCCGATCTTCGGGACGCATGACATGACCATCGTGAAGCACCTCGTGTCTCGCGCGGCGGCCATCAAGGTCGCGAAGAAGCAATTCGAGGTGCACATGTTGTACGGGATCCGGTCGTCCGACCAGCGGGCGCTGGCCGCGGATGGCCACGCCGTGCGCTGCCTGATCAGCTATGGCAGCCAGTGGTTCCCCTGGTACATGCGGCGCCTGGCCGAACGACCCGCCAACGTGTGGTTCGTCATGCGCACCGCACTGACGCGTTAGGCGACCCTCCCGGTGCGCGCGAGACCGGGATCTCACGACAACGGTTCGATCGGGTACGACCGGACGGGGCGGGTGCTGTTTGGGATCGTCTTCGCCATTGGCGTGGCATTGCGCGCCTACCAGTGGCTCGAGAAACCTCCCCTCTGGCTCGATGAGCTTGCGCTCGCGAACGGGCTTTTGTCCGGCACGTTCTTCGGGCTGTTCGACGGCGCCAGCGACTTTGCGCAGTCGGCACCGCCCGGGTTCCTCGCGCTGGAGTGGCTGGTTGCACATGGAATTCGCGGCTCTGACTTCGCGCTCAGGGCACCGTCGTTCCTGTGCGCATGCGCTGCGCTTCCGGCGACGTGGCTGGCCGCGCGCGAACTGGTGGGCGAACGACATGCCTGGGTGGCCCCTGCCCTCATCACGTTCAGCGGCGAGCTCATTTTCATGGGCGGCCAGGTCAAGCCGTATGCGGCGGACGCGTTCTTCGCCCCACTGATCATTTTCTGCGCGCTGCGACACGACCGGGAGCGGAACGCGGAGTCGTGGAGGGCACTGGCGCTGGCAGGCGTCATCGGTCCGCTGTTCTCGTTCGGTGCGGTCTTCGTGACCGCGGGAGTTATCGCCCATGTGTTCCTGCGGCGCGACCGCTCGCACACTCGCGCGATGTTCACGGTTTTCGCGATCTGGGCGTGCATCGCGACGCTCTCGGTGATCGTGTCGGAGCGCCTCTTGAGTCCGGAG
>DATMBT010000078.1:0-4094 GCA_035559475.1 Gemmatimonadaceae bacterium | reverse complement strand
CCTCGGTAAGTTGTCCGACGGCCTGACATGGCTCGACTGGCAGCATCCCCCGAGGTTCGGTACCTGGCTCCGATCGCGTGCCTGAAGGTGTGATGTCGGGCCAGTTTGCGAACCGACCATCATCCTTTCGTAATGATGCCTTAACGGGGTGGTCAGGTTATTCGTTTCTTGCGCTTCGGCCCGTCACAACGAAACCCGCCTTACATTCCCCGCATGTCTAGAGTGGACCTGCTCGCCATTTTTCCCCATCCCGACGACGCCGAGTTGACGTGCGGCGGTACCCTGTTGAAGTCGGCACGACAGGGGTACCGCGTCGGTGTCGTGGACCTTTCCTCGGGTGAGATGGCAAGTCGAGGCTCGGTTGAGCTTCGCATGGAAGAGGCCGCCCGCGCGGCGTCGATCCTTGGGGTGTCAGTTCGGGAGAATCTCGGGATGCCCGACAGCGGTCTGACGAATGTCCCCAGACGAGACTCGCAGTGGCCAGGGTCATCCGGCGTCTCCGGCCGTCGATCGTCATAACGACTGCGCCATCGCCGTTCGGACGCCACCCGGATCATCGCGTCTGCGCCGAACTCGTGCGGGACGCATGTTTTGTGGCGGGCCTGAAAATGATCGAGCCCGAACTTCCGGCGCACCGTCCACGCAAGGTGCTCCACTCGATTACGTACCGTGAGGACTACCTCAAGCCAACGTTCGTGGTGGACGTCAGCGATGTGATGGATGAAAAGCTGCGGGCCGTCGGGACGTACGCTTCCCAGTTCGAGGGGGCGACACAGGCAGGTGAAGTCTACCCGAATGGCGAACCGCTGCTGGACATCATCCGTCACCAGGCCGCGCATTATGGCTCGCTGATCCGTGTGAAATATGGCGAACCGTTTCACACCACCGAGACCGTGCAGGTTGATGATGTGGTGTCGATGCCCGTCTCCACTTTCTGAGCTATCCGCTCGTTATGACTGGTTCGGACCTCAATTACGGCACCTACCTCAAGGTCGATGAACTGCTCGGGCTGCAGCAGCCGCGCGCGCAGCCGGAGCATCCGGACGAGCTGTTGTTCATCGTGGTGCACCAGGCGAGTGAACTCTGGTTCAAGGTGATCCTGCACGAACTGGAACTGCTCATCAGCGAACTGCAGGCCGCGGCTACAGTGCCGGCGCTCCATACGATGCGCCGTGTGAATGCACTGGTCCGCATCGTGTCGGGGCAGCTCTCGGCGCTCGACACGCTCCCGCCACAGCGCTTCGCCCAGTTCCGCGGCCACCTCGGTTCATCGAGCGGCGGACAGAGCACGCAATTCCGGGCCATCGAGGCCATGAGCGGACTGCGGGACGAACATTTCCTCGCCGTACTGCGCGAACACGGAACGATCCCGCCGCTCATTCAGCACGCCATCGACCAGCCGACGCTGCAATCGCTGTTTCTCCAGCTGCTCGAGCGCCAGGGGACGAACCTCGAGCAGCTGTACCTGGGTCCGGGGCCTTCGACCGAGTTTCTCCTCGCGGAAGCGCTGCTCGAATACGACCAGGGGTTCCAGCTCTGGCGCTACCTGCATGTGCAGCTCGTGGAGCGCATCATCGGGCCTGACACGGGAGGCACCGGTGGCACGTTAGGCGCGCGATACCTGCAGCACACGCTGAAGCAGCGGTTCTTCCCCGAGTTGTGGGACGTCAGGCGGCGATTCTTCGAAGCCGGCGCTTCTCCGGCATGACGGGCAAGGGCACCTCCATTCCCACAGCGTCGCTGATCGACATTTCGGTGGTGGTGAGTGAGGCCACACCGGCATGGCCGGGCGACACGCCGTACTCCTGCCGCTGGACGTGGGAGATGGCGCGTGGCGATAGTGTCAACGTGAGCTGCCTGACCGGCAGTCCGCACGTGGGCACACACGCCGATGCCCCCTTCCACGTGGACTCGCGCTGGCCGGCGGCGGACCTGCTGCCGCTGGACTCGTTCACCGGGCCGGCGACGGTCATCGACGTCTCCGGACACGACGGGCCTGTCACGCTCGCATCGTTAGGTATGCCGGCCGGTCGCGTGGCCGGTGGACGCCTCCTCCTGCGCACCGGGAGATGCATTGCGGACGGTCCCTTCCCCTGGCACTGGCCTTCGCTGGCGGAGGACACCGTCCGTGAGCTGCTCGCCGGGGGGCTCCGGCTCCTTGGCGTTGACGCGCCATCGGTCGACGACCGCGACAGCAAGACACTCGCGGTGCACCGCGCGTTGTTCGAAGGCGGAGCGTGCGTCCTGGAGAATCTCGACCTTCGCGATGTGACGCCGGGAGACTACGAGTTGATCGCGTTCCCGCTGCGCATCGCGGGCCTGGATGCCGCACCGGTACGAGCGGTGTTGAAGAAACTGGTGCGCACGTGAGCACATTCGCCATCCAGGCCGAAGGACTGGTCCGTGACTTCGGCCCGATCCGCGCGCTGGATCACCTCTCGCTGGAGGTGCCCTCGGGAATCGTGTTTGGTTTCCTCGGGCCTAACGGCGCGGGTAAGACCACTGCGATCCGGGCCTTTCTTGGGCTGGTGGAACCGACCGCGGGCTCCGCGCGCGTGTTGGGCTTCGACACACGGCGCGAAAGCCATCGTATCCGCGAGCGCGCCGGCGCGCTCCTCGAACATCACGGGCTCTACGAACGCCTGACGGCCGAGCAGAACCTCGACTTCGCCGGGCGCGTGTGGCACCTGCCGGCGAGCGAACGTCGCGCACGCATCCGCGAACTCCTGGATCAGTTCGGGCTCTGGGATCGGAGACGGGAACCGGCGGGAAAGTGGAGTCGCGGCATGAAGCAGAAGCTCGCCGTGGCACGCGCGGTCTTTCATCGGCCGCCGCTGGTGTTTCTCGATGAGCCCACCGCGGGTCTCGATCCCGTTGCCAGTGCGGCGCTGCGCGAGGACCTCGCGTCGCTGGCCGCCGGACAGGGTGTCACCATCTTCCTGACCACCCACAACCTCGTCGAGGCGGAACGGTTGTGCGACCTGGTCGGCGTCATCCGGAAGGGAAAGCTCGCCGCGCTCGGCCCACCGTCTTCGCTGCGAACGACCGACCTCTCGTCGGTGCACATTGTTGGCACGGGCATCGACCAGGAAATCGTCGACATGGCGACGACGGTGCCTGGCGTACTTGAAGCCCGACTGATGGATGGTGGCCTGGAGGTGAAGTTCGCTGAGGGGGCGCGACCTGCGGCGCTCGTTGCCATGCTGGTCGAACGCGGCGTCGGCATCGACGAAGTCCGGCGCGATCGGCAGACGCTCGAACAAACGTTCCTTGAACTCGTCGCCGATGACGTGGCGGCAGCCGGACCCGCGCGGGATCGAGCCTCATGATGGCGGATATCCTGACCGTCGCGTGGAAGGAGTGGCTCGAGTTCCGGGACCAGTTGCTGCGCCTCAAGCGCGGCGGGCTCTCGGCGTTGATCGTGGTCATTCTCCTTGGCATCATCACGCCCCTGCAGATGGGCCCCCTCTGGAACAAGTCACCGCTGATGCTGGCCTATTGGCCACTGCTCTCGTCAGGCATGGTGTCAACGCTCATCGCGGACGCCTTTGCCGGTGAACGCGAGCGTCACACGCTGGAGAGCCTGCTGGCGACCCGGCTGCCTGACGCGTCGATCCTGCTGGGGAAGATGCTGGCGGCGGTCATCTACGGACTGGTCTTCACGTCCGCCAATATCATCGTGGGTGTGATCACGCTCAGCATCAGGCACTGGAACGAGGGCCTCCAGATCCCGCCGATCGCGCACTTCGGCTACATGCTCCTCCTGGTGATACTCGCGTGCTCCACCATGGCGGGTGTCGGTGTGTTCATTTCGTTGAAGGCGGGCACGGTTCGTCAAGCGCAGCAGACGCTCGGCATCATCATGATGACGCTGTTCATCGGCCCAGTGCTCGTGTTCCAGTTCCTCGACTCCGAGGGTCGTCTTTCACTGGCTGCGACGTTGACCTCACTCGGGACAGCGCGAATCGTCATGTGGGCCAGCGGGATACTGCTTGCCGTGTCGGTGATCCTGATCGTGATGGGGTTGGGGAGATTCAAGCGCGGGAAGTTGACCCTGGACTGAGGTCTGGAGATCGGATGTCGGATGTCGGAGG
>DATMBT010000077.1:0-4063 GCA_035559475.1 Gemmatimonadaceae bacterium | reverse complement strand
TGTTGGGGCGGTGGAGACTCTGGTCAGCTGGGGAATGGGTCCCAAGCTAGGAGAGAGGTACCAGTACCTGTGAGCGGCGGCCTTTCGTTTGTTGCAATTAGCGCAGGCGATTCGCACACCTGTGCCATCGATACTAGCGGGAACATGTACTGCTGGGGCGCCAACAGTGCGGGCCAGCTGGGTACCGGAGCTGCGGGCGCTCTGCAACTCGTCCCCGTTCTCGTTGCGGGGGCAGGAGGGTTCGACGCTTTAAGCGCAGGTGCCTTCCATACCTGCGGAATCGCAAGCGCTCAGGTACGATGCTGGGGAGAGGGAGAATCAGGCCGTGTGGGCGACGGAAGCATCGGGCAACATATTGTCTCCTCGCCAACAGTTGTTTCCCCGCCAACCGGTGTTCCCTTTCAAGCGAGATCGGTCTCAGCGGGCGCTAGACATACTTGCGCCGTCACTACGGTAGGCGAAACGTGGTGCTGGGGCTCGAATCTATTCGGAACGTTAGGCAACGAGTACCAAGCGGCGATGCGCGCAATTCCACAGCTCGTCGCTAGGCCCCGCTAAAGGCGTTAGGAAACGAGTTCCCAGGCTGCCGGAAGGGCGACGCCTCAGGTCGCAGCCCGGCCTCGCTGAGTACCGCGTAGGGCTCGCGCTGGGAGGATTGCTGCGCCGAGGCGCAGCGACACGGCCGCGCCAGGTTGCATTAGCCGACAGCTGCCAGCGTCAACAGCAACGCGTGGTGTTCCGCCTCACGGCACGCGAACGAACACCCGTGGTACTGTAAATACCCGCTGCGCGCGTTCGAACCGGTGTCCAGCGGATTCTGCAGCGTCCTGGGGCTTGGTGTGTTGAGTCGCGGAGGAGGTGGAGTGATGCCGTGTGCGAAGCGTGTGTTCATGGCGCTGATAGTTCTTGTCCTGGCGTCGTGCGACGAGGACACCGGCACAAACCTCAACGACGTGCCAGGCTACGCGATCACGGACGTCATCGTGGATCCGCAGTCAGCCACGGTCCTGGTTCCTGACACGATTGCCCCCGGGACCAGGATTCCATTTTCAGCCGTCGCGATCGGATGGAGTGGTGATCCGCTCGTGGGGATCCGGTTCGCCTGGAGCACATCTGATCCCTCCATCGCGGTGGTTGACAGTGGCGGGAGGGTGACCCCTCTCCGGCCCGGAACAGTACAGGTGATCGCCAGCGCGTACGATATCGGGAAGGCGACGCTGGAGATTCTCCCCGCCACGACGCAGGCAGTTGTTGTATCCCCGGCGCGTGACACGATCTTCGTGAACGTTCCCGTTGTTCCGGCGCGCGACACCGCACGTCTTGCGGCAAAGGCATTTGATGCTTCCGGGGCGCAGCTCACGGGAGTGGCGTTCACCTGGCAGTCATCAGCGGCATCGGTCGTCATCGTGGACCCCAACGGCTTGGTGCACGCGACCGGCCTTGGAACCGCGACTGTGACGGCATCGGGTGGCGGACGGAGTGGGTCGGCGCAGATCCACGTTCTCCCGGCGGTGGCAAGCCCGCAGTCGCGATAGCGAAGGGGCAGGGCCCCCGCTGGCGGCCCGTTCAGGTGTATACGGCCTCGGACCTTCGTTTCCGTGCCGTGATCTGCGTCGTCAAACCGGCGATGGCCTTATTCAACACCGCTTTCACCCGGCGCAGCGCGCTTTTCCTCGCTGCCACCTTTGTCCTGCCTGCGTGCTCACGCGCACGCGCAACGACGGACGTGCCCCCGCTTACGTCGCTCTCGCCTGAGGCGGCGCTCGCGGCCAGGTCGCTCATCATTCCGGTCAAGGGTGTTGACCCGTCACGCGTCCGCGACTCGTACAGCGCAGCGCGCGGCGGCCGGACGCACGACGCAGTGGACATCATGGCGCCGCGTGGCACACCCGTGCTTGCCGCCGATAGTGGGACGATCTTCAAGTTGAGGCAGAACGAAGCCGGCGGTATCACGATCTACCAACTCGATCCCGACGAGCGCTTCGTCTACTATTACGCTCACCTTGATCGCTATCGGGACGGCCTGGCCGAGGGTATGACGATCAGCAAAGGTGATGTCCTTGGCTTCGTCGGCACGACGGGAAACGCCCCGAAGGACACGCCACATCTTCACTTTCAGGTCATGCTGTATCGCGGTCACGGACAATATTGGGGAGGCGAGCCGATCAACCCGCACCCGTACCTCACACGCCACGGCCGTCGGCAATGACCATGCGTGGGAAAGAACGCGCTGAACTACGCGCGGAAGCGCATCACCTGCGGGCGACGGTGCACGTGGGCCACCATGGAATCACCGCCACGCTGCTGCAGTCACTCGACGAAGCGCTCGCGGCTCGTGAACTGGTGAAGGTCCAGGTCGAGCGCAATGCGCCGCAGCCCGTGAAGGAGACCGCTGGGGAATTGGCGACACAGGTTGGCGCCGAGGTGATCCAGGTAATCGGGCGGAAGACGACGCTTTATCGGCACAACCCGGAATTGCATCGTAAGGCGGACTCTCCACCTGCGTGGCGAGAATGAGGATGTCGGAGGTCGGATGTCAGATGTCGGACAACTGCAGAATCAGATTTCGCCGATCAATTCCGCATTGACAGGCTGTCACAGTTTATCCGACCTCCGACATCCGACCTCCGACATCCCGGCTACAGCGCCAGTGCACCGAGCACGCGCCAAGGGGTGATTGGGAGATCGTTGACTACAACGCCTAACGCGTCCGCCACGGCGTTCGCAATCGCCGGTGCCGTCGGGATAATCGGAGCCTCGGCCAGCCCTCGTGCCCCTACGGGGTTCGCCACCGTGTCGACCGCGTCGAGGCATGAAGCATCGATCGCCGGCACGTCGGACATGGTCGGGATCTTGTAGTCGTGCAGGTTGGCGTTGAGCGGCAGGCCAAGCCGCTCGTCGACTACACGCTCCTCGAACAGCGCATAGCCGATGCCCTGCAGGATGCCGCCCTCCAACTGGCTCCGGGCCAGGAGCGGGTTCAGCACTCGGCCCACGTCGTGAACGGCGGTGAGTCGCACGACACGCACGTTGCCGGTCCAGGTGTCCACATCCACTTCGGCAAACTGGGCGCCGAATGTCATGAGGCCGACGCCGCGCTGATTCGGGCCTCGCGATCCGTTCCCCATGATGGTCACGTCGCCCAGTTGCGCCGTGACCTGTGAGATCGGCACCGCATCCGCGCCGGTGCAGGGGACGATCATCCCGTTGCGAGTTGACAGTTTTTCCACCGGGACGCCGAGTATTTCCGACGCTGCCTCGAGGAGGTGGTCACGCGCTTCCTCCGCGGCCATGCGCACCGCTGGTGCCACCGATGGCGTGGTGAGCGAGCCCCACGAGTTCGGCGTGTATGGCGTGCGTTCGGTGTCCCCGAGGATGACGCGGACGTCCTGCAGTCGTGCGCCTAACGCTTCGGCGGCCACCTGGGCAAGGATCGTCCGTGCGCCCGTGCCCAGGTCCTGAGTTCCGGTGAGCACGTCCACGGAGCCGTCCGGATGGATGCGCACTGCGGCATAGGCGGGAGGACCGCCGCCGGAGGGCCAGATCTGCGCCGCAAGTCCGAACCCTTTGCGCCAGCGGGGGGGCGAAATTGGGGTCAGACTCGAATTACCGAAACGCCCCGGAATTGGATCAGACGCGACACGCGGGTAATTCGAGTCTGACCCCAATTTCCGCTCCTCCCACCCGAACCGCTTCGCCCCTTCCTCGAGGCATCGCTTCAGGTTGCCGCCCGAATACGGGCGCGACTTCTCCTGGTCAGTCTCCGCGTAATTGCGAAGCCGGAGTGCCAGCGGGTCCATCCCCAGCTCCCGCGCCAGGTCGTCCATCGCGCGCTCGAGCGCGAACGCACCTTCCGTGTGCCCCGGCCCGCGAAACGCCGCCATCGCCTGCGTGTTCGTGAACGCCCACCGCTCGACCGTCCGGACGTTCGGGCACGCGTACAGCTCGTGGAAGATCTTGCACGTCGCGGATTCCCAGCCTGAGACGCCCTGGTCCACCAGCGCCTCGACCACGATCGCCGTGAGCTGGCCATCGCGCTTTGCGCCTAACGTCACGTCGAGCC
>DATMBT010000076.1:0-14389 GCA_035559475.1 Gemmatimonadaceae bacterium | reverse complement strand
TCAACGCCCAGCCGGTGAGCAGCGTCGCGGAGATCCGTTTCCTCACGAAGTCCGAGGCGCAGATGAAGTGGGGATCGCGCGTCCAGGACGTCATCCAGATCATCACCAAATAACGGGTGGGGGTGGGAGCGGTCAGGACGGCGCGGTCACATGGCTGGGGAGCCCTCATGCTGGGACTCACGGTCCGCGCCGTCACCTCTCCATCGCTGGCTCGTGACCTCCTGCGGCTGGCGTGGCGGTTCCGGTCGCGCCGGTGGTTCCTGCGGCCGCCTTTCCTTCCGGTGCCGTCTCCCGCGTACACACGCTGGCGCATGTACACCGCCTACGGCGATGAGCAAGCCGTTCCGCCGGTCGAGGATGTGATCCGGTACGCGCGATGGGTCGGTCGACGGTAAGCTCGCCCGGACGGTTGCCGGATAGTGAACGAATCAAGGCCCAGGCATACGCGTTAGGCTTCGACCTCGCAGGCATTACGCGGCTGGGTCCCGCCGGCACCTTCCCGTCATTTGAACGCTGGCTGTCACAGGGCCTTGCCGGTGAGATGGCGTGGCTGCGGCGCGACGCCGCCTTGCGCCGCGACACCCGCCTCCCCCACCGCGGTGCGCGCTCCGCGATCGTCGTTGCCCTCGACTACGGAGGGCGGCAGCCGCCCGGGACCCTCGCCCGGTATGCGCGGGGGCGTGACTACCACGGGGTCATGAAGGACCGGCTTCGGTCCCTCCTCAAGTGGCTGGAAGCGGAATCCGGGATGGCCGTTTCAGGCCGCCCTTACGTGGACACCGCCCCAATCCTCGAGCGCGACCTCGCTCGTCAGGCGGGCCTGGGCTGGTTCGGGAAGAACACCCTCCTGATCCATCCCCGGCGCGGGTCGTTCCTCTTCCTCGGCGCGCTGTTCGTGGACCTCGAGCTGGATCCCGATCCGCCATTTGCCGAGGAGCACTGCGGGACGTGCCGACGGTGCATCGACGCCTGCCCGACCGCCGCCATCGCCGAAGAGGGGGTGCTGGACTCCACCCGGTGCATCTCGTACCTGACCATCGAGAAACGTGGGACGATCCCCATTGAGTGGCGCCGGTCCATCGGGGCGCTGGTGTACGGATGCGACATCTGCCAGGACGTCTGCCCCTGGAACGTGCGATTTGCAAGTGAGGCGCGAGATCCGGAACTGACGACGGGGAGCCTGGAAGGGTCGCCCGACCCCGTGGAGCTGCTCCGGATGGATAGCGTCGGCTTTCAGCGGCGGTTTGGGGGCACCGCAGTCACCCGCGCCGGTAGGCAGGGACTTTCCAGGAACGCCGCTGTGGCACTGGGAAACCGGGGCGCCCCTGGTGACGTGGAGGCACTGGCAGAATGCCTCACGAGCGAGCCCGATCCCGTGGTCCGCGCGCACGCTGCGTGGGCGTTAGGGGCCATCGGGACGCCGGAAGCATTGGCGGCGCTGCACTTGCGCTCCGCGGGCGAGCCAGACGCCCTCGTGACAGCCGAAATCGACGCCGCGGTCACGGAAATTGGGGTCAGACTCGAATTACCGAATCGACCCGGATCTGGATCAGACGCGACCCGCGGGTAATTCGAGTCTGACCCCAATTTCCTCTGAGGCCCTACCTGTTTAAGGGCCAAAGAGTCTGCCGGTGTCTCGGAGCGGGCCCCGTTGGTTACCAGGGCCCCCGAACCCCACATCCCGGCGCCGAAGCGTGGCCCGTCACTTGCCTAACCACTTTCGTAACGTCGCGGGCACCTGGTCGTCCATGCCCGTGAGGATCCTGGTCATTTCGTCGGCCGAAGTGAGAGGGGTCTCATGCCGTCCGGTGATGTGCACGTGTTAACGAGTTGGCTCTTGCCGATCTGCGTTTTCATTGTGACATTGCCGCGCCGGTCGAACTGTGAGTGGCCGCACAATACCCAAAGATGAAACGGTTCGATCTCGTAGTAGCATCTGCGATCATGTTGTTAGGCGCCTTCGTCACGCGGGAAGCGTTGGCTATCCGCGTCCGCGCCGACCGGGAACGCACCGCCAGCTTCGGCGTGGCACGTGTGGACACCTCCGCCGTCGGAAACGATTCGGCGATGGTCGCCCGCCGGCCGGCCACCCCGCTCGAAGCACCCCCCACTCCGCCGATGCCTCGGGTCTCCGCCTCGCGGCGCAAGCTCGAAGTCGCGGCCAGGGACACCTACATCGGCGACCTGCTTTCGTCGCACGACTCAGCGCTGGCGCGCTGGCCAGACCGCGCGGGCAATCCGCTCCGCGTCTGGGTGCAGCCGAAGGCCCGGCACCCGGGTTTTGACGAAGCCAACGTGCCGGTGGTACGGCAGGCTTTCGTAGAGTGGTCCAGCCTCGGGCTCCCGGTTCCATTCACCTTCGTCAATGATTCCGCGATGGCGGATGTCAAAGTGACGTGGGTGGACAAGTTCAACGAGTCGATCAGCGGCAAGACGCTGTGGGCCCACGACGATGCCTGGTGGATCGTCGACGCCAATATCCAGCTGGCGGTGCACCATCACACGGGCGAGACCCTCGACTCCACCTCGATCCGCGCGATCGCGATGCACGAAGTCGGGCACCTGCTCGGGATGGACCACACGACTGACACCACGTCGATCATGGCGCCCAAGGTTCGCGTCCGCGAACTCTCCGCCGCCGACAAGGCAACCGCGCAGTTGCTCTACCAACTCCCGGCGGGACGGATCCAGTAGTCTTCGGTCAACCGTTCGTCAGCACAACAGAAAGCCCGGAAAAGCAGAAAGCGCAGAGGGAGCAACCCCTCTGCGCTTCGTATTTGTGGCTTCTGCCTACCAGCGCAGTTGCACGGTCTGCGTTTTCCGGTCGCGCACAATCACGAGGGTGACCGTGCGATCGCGTGCCCGGCTGATGACCCGCTGCAGGGTGCCGATGCTGCGCAGGTCTACGCTGTCAGCGGAGATCATCACGTCACCACCCTGCAGTCCCGCTTCCCGGCCAGGCGTTCCGGGGCCCACCTGATTGACGAGGAGTCCGTGCGTGACGCCGAACGCCCGGCTCGACTCATCGCTCAACGTTACGAGCTGCAAGCCGGCCAGCGACCTGACCCCGCCGCTCCAGAACGCGGTCATGGGTCCGGCGAAAACCGCTCCTGAGGGAGCGGGCCTGGCCGCGACTACGGCGCCAGAGTCACTACGCGGCTGCGCGTAGGTGTACGCGTAACGCTGCGTGCCATCGGGTGCTCGCTCGAGGTGGACCTCAGTCGACGCCTGGGACGGCATCGGTGCAAGGACATACGCCGTTCCCGGATCCACCCAGGTGCACGACGTGGTCGGCGCATCGGGCAGTGGCTCAACCAGTGGTGACACCGTCACCAGATCACGGCCACGCTGCAGCTTCAGCGCGACTCTCTCGCCGGGGCGCAGCAGTTCCGCGAAAACGACCCTCTCCTCCATCAGTTTCTTGCCACCGATCTCGATCAGCACGTCCCCCGAGCGCAGTCCAGCGCGATCGGCGGGTGATCCGGGATCCACAGACGTAACCACCGGTGGCTCGAGGAAGGTCAGGACCTGGGTGCCGTCTTCCCTCTTATCGAGAAGTTGGATCCCCGTAGTGTTAACGCCCAGCCACCCCTTGGGCTTCCGAATGGTCGCGCACAGCGTTTCGAGCTGGCGGCGGACCTTCAATTGTTCGCCGCCCAGCAGGCGTAAGCGAGTGTGGACGAATTCCGTCTTCGCCTCGAGGTCACTGCGCTGCGATTGTGCGGCGGCCGAGCGCCACTGCTCCTCGAGTGTGGACAGCATGCGCTGGAACTCCAGCTCCATCTTCTTCTGGGCCAGCAACTCCATGCGAAGATCATCGACGTCCTTCTGCCAGGGCGACACGACGCGCACACGCATGACGGTGTCGCGCGGCTGCTGTGCCCAGGCCGGCCCCGCGACCAGCACAGGTAACAGCGCCCACGGGAGAAAGCCCCGCTTCCGGCTGACGTGGTTCATTTCGGTGCGACGAGTGCTCAAGACCATGCTCCTAGAAACGCGACAGCCGTGAACCAACGGGAAGGGCTGTCGCCAACTTGCCCAGCGTCATGTTCCTGGCGCCGAGTGTGGTGAAGTAGACCTGGTTGATGATCGGATCGGCCGGCGCCTCGCTGAGTGCGCGAAGCGACGTCTCTGCCATTTCGTCCAGCGCCGCCAGCGTGGTCCGGTAGGCGTCCGTGGCACCGTCGGAATAGCTCGTGTCGTGATTGGCCAGATACAGCGCTGCGCGCTCGTAGTCCTGCTGCGCGCGCTGCAAGACCTGCATGGCCGACGCGGTTGTCGCGAACTCCTCGGCCGACATCGCGACCTGTGAGATCCCCGCGGATGCGTCACTCATGGCCAGCGCGCTGCGAAGTGGCATGCCGGCGGTCATACGGCCGGTGACGAGCCCTGTCGCAAGAATCGTTATGCCGGCCGCCGCTTGCCACGAGACCCGGCGAACCTGCATCGCGAATGCCTTGCGCGCGGTCGCCTGCTCGCGGGTCGTGATGACACCTTGCTGGCGCAACTCTGCGCTGAGCGATCCCCAGTTGCTGATGGGCGGCGCAATCCGGCGCCGCTCGTCGGCCGCCATCGAGACCACTCGACGGTAGGCGACAAGCTCGGAAGAGCACATCGTGCACTCAGCAAGGTGCTGCTGCTCGGCGGCGTTAGGTTCGGCGTCGGCCAGTTCGGCCAGGCGTTCAATAGGCAGGTGCTGCATTCTCTTGTCCCGGATTCGTCCTCTGATCATCGATCAGGTGAGCGAGCAATCGACGGAGTTTTGCCCGCGCCTTGAATAACTGCGACTTGGATCCACCAGCCGTGATGCCCAGTTCCGTCGCGATTTCTTCGTGTGTATAGCCTTCAACGTCGTGCATGAGGAAGACAGTCCTGGCGCCCGGCGACAACTTCGCCGCTGCAGCGTCAATCACGGAGCGCAGCATTGCCTGTTCGCCGCCGTGTTCCACAGACACCGTCTCCTCTTCGATGTCCGTCTCGATCTTTGTCAAACGCCGAGTTCGACGAAGGGCATTGAGCGTACGGTTCACTGCGATCCGGTGCGCCCACGTCCCGAACTGCGACTCTCCGCGATAGGAGGGCAGCGCGCGGAAGATCTGGATCCAGACTTCCTGGGCAATGTCCTCCGCCAGGTCGGGATCTCCGGCCAGGCGCCTGACGACGGCATCGATGTGCGGCGCGTGCTGCGACCATAAGGCCCGCAGCGCCCGCTCATCACCTTCGATAGCGCGTTGAATCGTCAGAAAGTCCGTCGCCATAGCGTCCGGAAACTTGGTCACAACCTGTCGCCCAGTGGTTGCCGCGCTCCGAGAAGGGGCTTAGCCGGGGGGTGTGTTACGAATGATGCGCGGAAGTCGTTTGGCAGCAAGGGGATGGCTCGCTGACACGTCATTCGGCACCGGGAAATTTTTCTTGACAGCCTTGCCCGGGACCCATTATCTAAAGCCGCATTGTGCAGGGGCCGGCAGCCGTAGACTCTACTTGAACGGTGGCTCGGAACCTTCTCTGGATCAACAAGCTAACACGGCCCGAGAAAGCCGGCGGCGCCCCGTAAGCTGCCGGCTCAACTCTTGCCTTGATATTGCGTAGTTGTAGACGTCTAAACCGCAGGACCTGACATTGCTGGCTACTCTCTCTGCCCTCGCCATTGTTTTCGCGCCCTCGGACGGCTTGCCCGCCCGGCCTGCGGCGTCGGTGGGAATGTCGGCGGACAGGCTTGAAACGATTGACCGGATTGTGAAGCGCGGTATGACCGCCGGTGGGTATCCCGGCGCTTCGGTTGTGGTGGGCCGTCGCGGCTATTCGGTCTTTGAAAAGGGGTACGGCCGGCTTGGGTGGACCACGAGTACCGCCGCCGTGGTGCCGGACGAGTCGATCTACGACCTCGCGTCGCTGACCAAGGTCGTGGGCACGGCTACCGCGGCGATGATCCTCTACGATGAAGGGCGTCTCGAGCTCGATGCCCCGGTGTCGAAATACCTCCCGGCGTTTACGGGGGGCCAGAAGGACGCGGTCACCATCCGGCACCTGCTCACGCACACCAGCGGCCTGCCGGCCGGCCGAGACCTCAGACGCCTGGCTTCGAGTCCGTGGGAAGCGCGAAACATCGTCATGATGTCGCAGCTCACCTGCAAGCCGGGTGTCTGCCAGATCTACTCCGATATCGGCGCCGATGTCCTCGGCTTCGCCGTCGAGGCGATTGCCGGGCAGGGACTCGACGCCTTCCTCGAAGAACGCGTCTTTGTGCCCCTTGGCATGAACGACACGCACTTCCGCCCGGACCCGGCGCTTCGCGATCGCATCGCCCCCACCGAAGTGTCCTCGCCCCGCGGGTACCCGATCCGCGGCGAGGTCCACGACGAGAACGCCTGGGCGTTAGGCGGTGTGGCTGGCCATGCGGGCCTCTTCTCGACCGCAGCTGACCTGTCGCTGTTCGCGCAGATGATGCTGAACCGGGGGACCTACAACGGCGTGCGAATCGTGAGTGACTCGGCCGTTGCCCGCTTCACCACACGGACTTCAGGAACGCGCGCGCTGGGATGGGACACGGCAGACGGCGAAGGCACTGCCGGCATCCACATGGGCGAAAAGGCTTACGGACACACGGGATTCACCGGCACGTCGCTCTGGATCGATCCGGAACGCGATCTGTTCGTTGTCCTGCTGACGAACCGCGTGCACGCGCCGCGGGCGCGCCGGCCGGCCCGCGTGATTGCCGACGTCCGTGCCGACCTCGCCGATGCGGCGGTGTTGTCCGTAGTCGATGACAACATCCTCAAGATGCCGGCGTCGTTCCGCGCCGACAAAGCGGTTGGTTGGAACAGGGCAACGCGGCGCCGGTCGCACGTGCGCCGGCCCGTAGCAACGAAAAGCACCACCGCAAAGAAGCCGACCGCCAAGGCGAGCACCTCGAAGGCCACCGCCGCCAAGTCCGCTGCCGCCAGGAAGCCAACGCGGAAGACGAGCGGGCGCTGAACCCTGTCGGTTCAGTAGGTTTCTTCCATGTCAGATCCCGAGACTCCCATCAGCCCCGAGACCGAGGACGATCTCGAGATCCCCGAGGACGCGCCGCTCAATGAGGACCAGGTGCGCCTGGCACTGCGGCGCGTGAAGGACCCCGAGATCGGCCTGAACATTGTCGACCTGGGACTGATCTACGAGGTGTCGGTTGACGGTGCCGATGTCACGGTGGATATGAGCCTGACGTCGCCAGGATGTCCCGCGGGGCCGCAGATCCTGCAGGAGGCGGAGGAGCAGGTTCGCGGAATGCCGGGCGTTGGTGGCGTGGCGGTCAACCTTGTGTGGTCGCCGCCGTGGACGCCCGACCGGATTGAACCGCGCGTAAGGGCGTATCTCGGATTCTGAGACGGCAACGCGGGTTGCTGGTTGCTGGTTGCTTGTTGCTAGTACTGGTACTGGTTGCTGGGGCTGGGGCTGGGGCTGGGCGAGCTCCAGCACGCCGTTCTCAGCAAGAAGCACTCGGGCCCTACGGCGCCCCAAACACCCTGACCGGCTCCGATTCAACCCCCGCCTTGTCGATCGCGGTCACGACAATGAGGTCAGGCAGGTCGCGAGCACGCCCCGGCAACAGCTCCACCAGGTTCGTCGTCGCGTCAACGACCTGCGCGTGCCAGCCATCTGCATAACGAGACCTGACGAGCCACCAGCGCAGAGGCGGTGTCACGCGATCCGCGGATGAGATGCGCAGGGTCATGTCGCGCGCACGACGGGTCACCGACACCACGGGCATCACCGGCCGCGCCCTGGCAAGCCACGGGGATGCCGGCACCAGCGCAGGTCCCGAATACGGTCCCATAAGCAATCGGTCCGCGAGCGCATCGACGCTGCGCACCAGTGCGGTCATGTTGTAGTGCACGTTGCCGCCGGCACCCGGCTGATCCCGCGTCAGCGCGATCTGCTGCACCACCTCATTTGCCGGCCAGCGCACGGAACCGGCGTCGGTCACCTTGTACGTGCCGTTGCCGGGCCAGAGATGACGCCCGCGGGAATTCTGGCCCGCCCACCATTCGAGCAGTTCGGGATAGCTCTGCTGGGCGGCACCCACCGCCCAGTACAACTGCGGCGTGAAGTAGTCGAGCCATCCCTCGTTCAGCCACCGACGCGAGTCCGCAAAGAGCACATCGTAGGAATCGAGTCCACGGACTTTCTCCGGATAACCGGGGCGCCAGATACCGAACGGACTGATGCCGAACTTCACCCACGGCTTGGCAGCCTTGATTTCCTTGTACAGCGCCTCGACCAGCAGGTCGACGTTCCGCCTGCGCCAGGAGTCGCGATCCAGCGACCCCCCGGCCCGGCGATACCGCGTCCAGGAGGCATCGTCCGGAAAGGGAATCTCCCGTCGGCGCCGATTGAGCTCCGGGTACGGATAGAAGTAGTCGTCGATGTGCACGCCATCGATGTCGTACCGCCTGACGACATCGAGGATGACTTTTGTCGTGTGCGCTCGGACCGAGGGTTCACCCGGATCCATCCACAGGTACGGACCGTACGTCTTCACCACCGATCGCATGGTGCGACTCACGTGCTGACTCGAAAGCGGTCCACGATCGCCTCGATACCGGGCGCGGTACGGATTGAACCACGCGTGCAGCTCGAGGCCCCGCTTGTGCGCCTCAGTCACCGCGAATGCGAGTGGATCCCACGCCGGACTTGGGGCTCGGCCGTTTCGGCCCGTGAGGTACACTGACCACGGCTCGAGTGTGGATCGGTAGAGTGCATCCGCGGCAGGACGCACCTGCAGGATGACTGCGTTCAGCCGGATGCGCGCGGCGTGGTCGAGCAGGTCCAGCAGCTCCGCCTGTTGTATATCGACGGGGAGCCCGGGCTTCGACGGCCAGTCGATGTTGTCTACCGTTGCGATCCAGACTCCGCGAAACTCGCGAGGCACCGGAGGGGCATCGAGGTCCGACGCCAAGGCGGCTGCGTACGGAAGGTTTTCGTAACTCGCGACCGGTGGCTCGTACCTTGTCGCCGGTCGCGCCTGCCCCAGCGCAGTCGATGCGCCCGTGGCCAGGAGCACCGATGCCACGATTGCGCGCAACATCAGTTCTTGCGGTAAGGCGACTCGTCAGGCGACTTCACGCGCACCGCATCCACCAGGTCTGCGCCGAGTACCTCGACCTGCCATTTCCGGACGTCCGGCACTTCCATCAACTCATCCACCGATATTGGCTTGCGGCGCGCAATCGCCTCGAGGCGCTCGCGCGGGCACAACACGCCGGGATCGAGTTCCAGTTCCGCTGCCCGGCGATCCCTCACCGATTTCAGCGCTGCCACGCGATCTTCGTAATCCGGATCGCGCGCCCAACGAGGTCCTCTCGGGAATTTCGGGAGGTCCGATTCGGGAAGCGCTTTCCCGCGGCTGATGGCGTCGAGTATTGCCCGCGCATGCCTGGCGACAATACTGCGCCCCAATCCCTTGATGGCCTCGACCGCGGCGACCGTTGTCGGCCCTTCCCGGGCCAGGACCAGCAGGACGTCGTTGCCGGCGATGCGGAACGTGCTGCGATCCAGTTCCTTGGCCACGCCATCGCGCCAGGCAACGAGCTCGCGCAGGATGGCGAGTTCGCGCCGCGTGAGGTCGCGAGCGCCCTTGATGCGCAGGAAGCTCGTGTCCTCCTCGGACTCATCCCACTGCGTTCCCTCGAGTCGCTCGAACTCTTCCTGTGCCCAATGCAACCGACCCTTGCGAGCGAGGTCGTCGTTCAGCCGCTGGCGAAGCTGCAGCAGGTGCATCGTGTCCTGTGCGGCGTATTCCAGCATGTCACCCGGGAGGGGGCGCATGGACCAGTCGGCGCGCTGGTGCTTCTTGTCGAGTCGAACGCCGAAGTAGCTGTCCAGGAGCGCTGCGAGTCCAAAAGCCTTGACCCCAAGCAGCTGCGCCGCCACGCGCGTGTCGAAGATGTTCGTGACCCGCCAGCCGTAATCCTGATGTAGCAGTCTCAGGTCGTAGTCAGCGTCATGGAAGACCACCTCGACGTCGCGCGACTCGAGCATGGTTCCGAGCGCTGTCGGTGACGCGACCTTCAGTGGATCGATGATGGCGTGTCGGCGGTCGGTCGAGAGCTGGAGCAGGTAGATCCGATCGACGTACCGGTGGAAGCTCGCACCCTCGGTATCCAACGCGATGGCACGCGTGCCCGCGATCGAGGCCAGGAATCGATCCGCGGCCTCGGATGAGTCGATATACAGCGGTCCGTTGGATCCGGATCCTGAGGGGGACACCGAACGGCTAGGAGTAACAGGTGAAGAAGGGCGGTCAGGTCGTCACGCCCCGAGAAAAGGGGGCCCGGCGGTGACTCACGTCGGCCGGAAATCTAGCAGAGGGGATGTAGACGAGCGCATGTTGACCCCCCGCAGAGCGGAGTTGTCAGTCCTGGGTGCCGGGGGGCGGCCATGATCGCACTTCTGAACGAGATCGAGATCGGCTACGACGACGGCGGTACGGGGATGCCCGTGCTGTTCGTCCACGGGTTCCCTCACGATCGGTCCCTGTGGACGCCCCAGCTTCAGGGACTGACGGTCCAGGCGCGGTGCCTGGCCGCGGACATTCGAGGCTTTGGCCAGACCACGGCCCTCGCTCCGTATTCAGTCGACCAATACGCCGACGATCTCGTTGGCCTGCTGGATGTTCTGCACCTGGAGCGCGCCGTTATCGCCGGCCTTTCGATGGGTGGTTACGTCGCCCTTGCAGTCTGGCGAAGGCACGCGCACAGAGTTCGCGGCCTGATCCTGTGCAACACGAAGGCCGGAGCCGATAGTGACGAAGCGCGCGCGAAGCGGAGGGCCCTGATCGACCTCGCCAGGGAGCAAGGAGCTTCCGCAATTGCCGATTCCATGCTCACAGGGATGCTCGGCAAAACGACGCGCAAGAATCGACCGGAGATCTCGAATACGGTGCATCGAATGATCTCGTCACAACCCGTCGAAGGCGTCATTGGAGCCCTGCAGGCCATGATGGATCGCCCGGACTCAACGCCTACCCTGGCGACGATCGATGTGCCGACCATGCTGGTCACTTCCGACGAGGACACCATCATCCCGGTCTCGGAGGCGGAAGCGATGCACGCTGGGATCAAGGGCAGCACCCTCGAGGTCATCGCTGGCGCAGGTCACCTGAGCAATCTCGAAAGGCCCGCGGCCTTCAACCACCTCGTGTCGGAGTTCCTGGCCCAGCTCACCCTGGAGTAGGCCGAACGCGATTCGTTCAGCCGGTGAGATACGCGACGAGGTCCCCGTAACTCGTCGCGACATACTCCGCGCTGCTTGAACCTTCGGAGCGAACGAGATCGAGCCTGATGGCGCGCATTCCGACGCCCAGCGCTCCTTCAATGTCGGTCCGTTCGATGTCCCCGATGTGCAGGGCATCCTCCGGTTTGACGCCGAGTGCATCGAGTGCGCACCTGAATGGCTCGGCCCTGGGCTTTGAGTGACCGACGCCGTCCGAATACACGGTCGCAACGAAGTGCTGCAGCAGTCCATCCTGCGCGAGCAGGCGGTTCTGCGCACTGCCGGAGGCGAAGCCCGTGTCGGAAATGATCGCCAGCCTGAAGTGTGCAGCGAGAGTTCGAATCCCTTCCGCGGCTCCGGTCAGGAGGGCAGGTGGCACAGCCGTGAGCGTCCCGTCGACTTCATCAACGGCGCGCGCGATGTGTTCACAATCGCGAGGGCGCTCGATCGAAAGTTGAGCGAGCAGCCAGCGGATTCGGTCGGCAGTGTTGTATCCGCGATGTTCATCCCGCCACCAGCGTTCGGCCTCAACGGCCGACGCCTTGTACAGGCGAACGAACTCGTCCGCGGGCACCTCTGCTCCGAGTCTTTGGAGCATGGACTGCAACGACGCGTGCCGCCTGCGAACACGATCAGGCTTGGACGACGCCTCGTAGATGGTGTCCCAGAAGTCGAGTGTTACCGCGCGGGGACGCAGATTCACGTACCGGCTGCGAGGAACTACTTCGTGGGGCGGCCCGGTGGGTTATCGCCCTTGAAGACTTCGCGATTGCTCTCGATGTATTGGCGCAGGTTCCCCGGAACGTCTTCTTCAGGGAAAATCGCAGTCACCGGGCATTCGGGCTCACACGCTCCACAGTCGATGCACTCATCCGGGTGGATGAAGAGCATCTGCTCGCCTTCGTAGATGCAGTCGACCGGGCACACGTCGACACACGACTTGTCCTTGACGCCGATGCAAGCTTCGGTAATGACGTACGGCATTGGTGAGCTGTTGGGGACCTGATGGCTGAGGTGTGAATTATAGGGCGGAGGCGGGGGAGGGTGAAGCAGGGCGGGCAACGCTGGTTGCTTGTTGCTGGTTGCTAGTACTAGTACTGCGTGCTGGGGCTGGAGCCGTTGCTGGGCACCCCAGCTCCAGCCCCAGCAACCAGTACCAGTACTAGCAACCAGCAACCAGCAACCAGCAACCAGCGTTAATTCGAAATGCGTCTCTCCGTCAACGAAAAAGAGCACGAAGTAGCACCCGACCCGGTCGAATCGCTGGCGGACACTCTGCGGATGCGCCTTCACCTGACGGGCACCAAGGTGGCATGTGCACGCGGTGAGTGCGGCTCCTGCACGGTGCTGCTCAACGGGCGCGCGGTGTATTCATGCCTCACGATCACCAACGCATGCGCGGGCGCGTCCATCACGACCATCGAGGGACTCGCGACGCCGGGGGCCCTGCATCCGGTGCAACGCGCATTCATCGATCACGACGCCGTGCAGTGCGGGTTCTGCACACCGGGCCAGGTGATGGCGGCGGTTGCGCTGCTCGCGACAACTCCGGTGCCTGACGAGTCGCAGATCCGGCGGGGACTGAGCGGCAACCTCTGTCGGTGCGGCACGTATCCACGGATCGCGCAAGCCATTCGCGCGGTGTCGGGACAACTCGAGGCTACCGATGGCCGCTGACCCCACGCGCCGTTTCATCAGCACCACGGTTGAAGTCGAGGGGCGCGAAGAAACGAAGATCGTCGAGCTGCCCGCGCGCACGTTGACGCCGTGGGATGCCGATGCGCACCTCGACATCGTTGGCACCGCGCAGCCTCGCGTTGACGCGCGAGACAAGGTGACTGGTGCCGCGATTTACACGTCGGACCGCCTGCCGCCGGCGTTGTTGCACGTCGCGCTCGTCCGATCGCGCGTCCCTCGCGGCCGGGTGAAGTCGATCGACCTCGAAGCCGTGCGTCGCATGCGCGGCGTGGTGGACACGCTGGTCTTCGATGACCTGCCGAAGGACGGCAAGCCGATCCGCGCTGGCGGCGTTCGATTCCTCGACCCCGACGTGACCTACGCTGGCCAACCCATAGCCTGTGTGTGCGCCGAGTCGGCGGCACAAGCCCGGGCGGCGGCGGCCAGAGTGCGTGTTGAGTATGAGTCGTTGCCGTTCGCGGCGACGGCGGAGCGGGCGGTCATGGAAGGCGCGCCACCGGTGCGCGCGAAAGGTGGGAACCTGTCGCGATCATCCCCATGCACGTGCAAACGCGGGGACACCGATCGCGGACTCGCGGAGGCCGAGGTCATCGTGCATGGGCGGTACACGACATCGAGCGCGCTCCACACGGCCATGGAGCCACATGGGGCCGTGGCGGAATGGACCGGCGACCAGCTCACGATTCACGAAGGGACGCAGGGCGTCTTTGCCGTGCGTGATGACGTGGCGGAGGCACTGGGCATCCCGAAGTCGCACGTCCGCGTCGTGATGGAGCACATGGGTGGCGGGTTCGGCGCGAAGAATCACGCGGCGGCGCACACGTACGCGGCGGCGCTCCTGGCGCGACGCACCGGGCGGCCCGTGCGGTGCGTCCTGGACCGCTCCGGGGAGCAGATGGACACCGGGCACCGGCCGGGTGCCCGGCTCGACGTGACGTTAGGCGCACGGCGCGATGGCCAGCTCACGGCGATCGTGGTCGAGGCGCTGGCGGACCAGGGCGTCTCGGGCTGGGAATCCGCGACGTGCAAGATCTTCCACGAGCTGTACGCATGCCCGAACGTGCGGACGGTCGAGCGGTGGGCGTTCACGAACACGCAGGCGATGGCGGCGTTTCGCGGGCCGGGGCACACGGAGGGCGCGTTCGCGCTCGAGCGCGCGATGGACGACCTGGCGCGCGAGCTGGGGATGGACCCGCTGGCCCTCCGGCTTCGCAATTACGCGGAGACTGACCAGGAGAAGTCGCGCCCGTATTCGGGCGGCAACCTGAAGCGATGCCTCGAGGAAGGGGCGAAGCGGTTCGGGTGGGAGGAGCGTCACGCGCGTTCCAGTGATGCGGAGCGCGGGAAAATGGTTGCGCATGAGTCGGGATCCGGTGACAACTTCCCGGCGGGGGGCCCCCCCCGCTGGCGCAGAGGTTTCGGACTTGCCGCGCAGATC